>JAFRSZ010000002.1 GCA_017439205.1 Clostridia bacterium | reverse complement strand
GTCCGCCCGCACGCTGTGCCCGCCGAAGTTGATCAGACAATCGGGATACTTTTCTTTAATACGCTTTGCGAGCGCCTTGTTGTATTCCATATTCCATACGCTGCACGAGAAAGCCACAAGATAGGGATCCCGCAGCTTCAGCATGGCGTCGTCGAGCTTCTCACGGAAAAATACGATCTCCGGGAACGCGTATTCCCGGGTGATCTCCTCATACCGCCTGCAGTTCGCCAGAAGCGTGCCCACCGCATAGGGCAGGTACACCGAGCCGTCGAACCCGAAGCCGACCTGTACGAAATAAACGTTTTTCATGTAAGGGTCTCCGAAAAATGCTGCAGATGATCCATCTGAAGGTTGTAAGAGTGGCCGGTATAATCCGTCATCTGCCGGTTGCGTCCGTACCAGATCACTTCGCGCGCATAATCGGCGAGCGTATCCACAGGACAGGGATCCTGTACCGTGATACGGATCGGCGCTTTCCGCAGCGGCTGCGGATCGCTCAGGTAGATGGATTCGAAATAGCCGTAAAAATCATAAGCGGAGGCGATCTGCGCGCGCCGGATGCCGATCTTTTTGATGATATCCCGCTGGTAGCGGTAGAGCTCCGGCAGCACCGGATCCTCCGCGAAAAGCGAATCCGTCCATTGGAACAGCTCTTTGTAAAAGGCGTCGGGATTCCTTACGATCTCGATGCATACGATCTCCTCAAAGCTCCAAAGCACGTCGTTCGTGCCCTCGCAAGGCGCCATAAACGCGTTTCTGCCTTCCGCCACGCCGACGCAGAGCGAAAGCATCTCTTTATACAGACCGCCGAGAAAGCTTTCCGGATGCCCGGCGGCAAGGTTCAACAGACCGGAATAAAACGAGTAATAGGAGAAACCGTGCGCGTTGCGCAGATACATGGCCAGCGCGCGGGAAAAACCGATATTGTGCAGCCCCTGCACGAAAGCGGCGAACACGTAGGACTTCGCCCAATCCATCCGGGTCATTGAGGCGGAGGAGGTGAGCAGCTCCACATATTCCGTAACGGCGCCCGGCGCGGGCACGGCGCAGGAATGCATCAGCAAAAACGGAACGCGCGTGGTGCCGATCCCGTATTTTTCCCGGTAGCGCTTCTGCGAGATTTCTGAATTCGGGAATACCTCGCACGGATAAACATAAACGGCAAAGTGCTGCCCGTTTTCGATCAGGCTGCACATGCCCCGGCAGAAGCTCTCGCAGGTTTCGCCCGGCAACCCGAGGATCAGCTCGGAATACGTGGCGATATGGTTTTCGTTGAACCGTCGCATCAGCGACCTGAAATGCTCCGGCGACATGTTTTTGCGGCCGATATTGCTCAGGACGGCGGGATCCATGCTCTGGAAGGCGATGGTCTGCGCTTTGGCGAGCCCGGCGCGCACCATACGCGTACTGATATCGAACACGAAATCGGTACGGTTCTTCGTAAAATTGACGTGGAAGATCTTGGGATAGCCGTATTCCCGATTGCATTTCAACACGTAATCAACGATCTCTTCATCGCGGCTGAACAGGCAGAAATTGGCGTCCGCGCAGTAAACGTATTCGACCTTATGACGTACGATCCAGTCGATCTCGGCAAACACGCGCTCCAACGGAAACAGGCGTACCTTGCCGCCGAGCTGCCCCCAATCGCAAAAAGCGCAGGAATTCGGGCAGCCCCGGTTGGTTTCGAGGATCACAGAGAAATCGATATCCGGATTTTCGGCAAGGATGCCGTCGAACACGCCGGTCAGGTAGGGCGACGGATAATCGCTGCCCTTCTGCGGCAGGATGGGATTATTCACGGCGCTTCCGTCCGGCAGCCGGTAAGACAGGTTTGAGATCTCCGAAAGCGGCAGGCCCAACAGCAGGCTTCTGAGCAGCGCCGCGGCAGGCTCCTCGCCGCCGTTGTGGATCACGAAATCCACCACGGGGTTCTCTTCAAGAAAAGACAGGTCGGAGGATACATGGTGACCGCCGAAGGCGATCCGACAGGACGGAAATACCTTCTTGACTGCCCGCGCAAGCACCTTGTTGTATTCGGTGTTCCAAACGGCGCAGGAAAACAGGATCAGATAGGGGTCCTCCAGCCGGGAAACGATAACGTCGATATCGTCCCGCTGGAAGATGATCTCGCCGAAGCGGCAGCGGGCGGCGATCTCCGGATCCGCGGCGCAGAAAGCCCGGATACAGCCGGCGGCATAGGGCAGATAAGTGCTCTTCCGCCCGGCGCCGCCGTAAACGTCGTTCACCTGCACGAAATAAACGTTCTTCTTTCCGCCTTCCGACGGCGGTACGGCGGACGGCTTCTTTCCCGTTTCGTCATCGTAGATCACGTTCACGGTATTCTGCAGATCCGTGACCAGAAGCGTAGCGCTTTTTTTCTTGCCGAACAGCATCACCTGACGGCTGTAAGCGTGCCAGTCGTAAACCGGATGCGATACCGTTACGTCCACCGTATTGCCGCGTTTTTGCAGCGGAACGGTTTTCAGCTCCAACGCGGAAAGGAAATAAGAAGTAAAATCGTAGTCAAAATGCGCGCTGACGTGTTCCTGGTCGATCAGGCGGACACAGAACTTCTGATAACGGCAAAGCTCTCCGCACAGCGGCTCGGGAATATCGAACGAATGCAGAAACGGCTGGATCTCTTCCCAATATTCTTCGTAATGCGAGGCGACCTCCATAAACAGGCCCTCGTCGTAGTACCAGCCCATATCGCCGAAACGGCTGTCGATATACGTCCACTCCCCGCGGGAAAGGTCGCGGCAGATCGACTCGAATTTCTGAAACAGACGGTTCAGGAACGTGCCTTCGGAAGCATAGATGAAAGCAAGCAGCTTTTTGTAGAACGTAAAATAGGGCACGTTCATTTCCTGCCGCAGAAAGATCGCAAAGAACTTGAGCAGGCCGATGTGGTGGAACCCCTGCGCGCAGGAACAGAACATCAGCGCGCGGATCATATCGTCAAACGACATGTCTTTGGTGGCGATCACGAGATCGGTATACTCCTGTATCTCCCAATCCGGCAACGGAGAGGAATGCACGCTGCCCTGCTTAACATGCGCGGTGACGATCCCGTGCTTCTCTCTGTATTCTTTGCTGCCCATCAGGGCGTTCTGGAACACCTGACAGCCGTAAACGGTCATCGCGTTGTGCTGACCGGCCTCGATCAGCTTGCAGATCCCCTCGCAGAAGCTGTCGTACGTTTCGCCCGGCAGCCCCATGATGAGCTCGGTATAGGTGGGGATGCCGTACTCGTTGTAGCGGTGGACGAGATCGGCAAACGCCTCCATCGTAAAGTTGGTGCGGTTCACGTTCTTGAGCGCTTCGTCGCACACCGTTTGGTAGGCCAGTGTGATGGCCTTGTTGATCTTGTTATCGTACAAAAGCTTTGATATGCGAAAAACATTGTCGTTGCTGTTTTTTGCATAGCAGGCGTTGAATATCTGCGGGAAACCGGTGCGTTTGTTTACCTCTACCGCGTATTCGGCGATCTCGTAATCGCGTTCGAGGATGCCGAAGTTTGCGTCCGCATTGTAGATATATTCCACCTTATGCTCCGCACACCAGTCGATCTCAGCTTTTACCTTCTCCATTGGGAACGGCCGGACCTGCGGGACATAGCACCAATCACAGTAGGCGCACATATAGGGGCAGCCGCGGTTGGTTTCGATCGTAACGTCAAATTCCACGCCGGGATTTTCGGCGATGATACCGTCAAATATACCGGTGGTATAGGGAGAAGGATAATCCAGCGCCGTGTAGGTTTCTCTTGCGGTAAAAACAATGCCGTTTTTCGTGCGTACGGCGGAATTCGGGACGCAGGTAAGCGTTTCTCCGTTTTTCAGCGCCAAAAGCAGTTTTTTGAAGGGGATCTCCCCTTCGCCGAACGTAAAAACATCTACGTACGGATGGATCTCCAAATCGCTCTGCCTTGAGATCTCGTGCCCGCCGAACAGGATCAGGCAATCGGGATATTTTTCCTTCAGCGCCTTTGCCAGCAGCTTATTGTATTCTATGGTCCACATGTAACAGGAAAACGCCACCACGGCGGGATCCTTCAACTTCGCGAGCGCTTCGGGAATGGGATCTCTTTTATAGATGAACCCCGCAAGGTTATACTC
>JAFRSZ010000194.1 GCA_017439205.1 Clostridia bacterium | reverse complement strand
GGAGCCCTTCATCAATTGTTAATTGTTAATTTTTAATTATTCATTTCATTGGAATTTGTCGCATCGAGCGACAAATTCCAATTTGCCGTACAATTTTAACCCTTCCCGTGAGCCGAACGTTTCCGTCCGGCGCGGCTTCCGCGCGCAGCGTTCCGCCGGGCTGGCAAATGTCGGCCGTTACGTCTTCGCCCCTGTTTTGGGCGAGGTACGCGCCGATGGCCGCGGTGCCGGAGGCGCAGGAATGCTCCCAGTAAAGGGTTTCCGCCGCGGGGATATATACCAGCGGACGAAGGGTGAGCGTCGCTTTCTCAAACAGCATCAGCCCGAGGCCCTTTACGTTCAGCGCTTCGCACCACTCTCTTACCGCCGCTTCCGCCGCCGGTTTTTCAAGCGCGTCCCACGGCAGTATCAGGTGCGCGATGCCGGGAAAATAAACCGCGGGCACCGTGTATGCTTTGCCGCGGAAAAAAAGCGTTTCTTTCGTTATCCGTTCCGGCGGCGGCATCGTTACCGTGCAGCGAAACGCCGTTTCGCCCTCCGCCGTTACCTCTACCGTTACGGGGCCGGGCGCGCCGGAAACGCGCAGGCTGCATACGCGCGATCCCTTCGGGGGGATCCCGTCCTCCGCGCAGAACAGCGCCGCGGCGCTCATCGAGGCGTTGCCGCAGAATTCGCCGCCCGCCATATCGAGGCAGCGTTCCCCCTGTTCGTTACGGTAAACGAAGCCCACCTGTTCGCAGGAGGGCTCTTTTTGCATGATCTCAGCCGCCGCGGCGGGCCGGTGTTCCGGCGGCACGGGCGTACTTACCAGCGCGGTGATGTTTTTCGTGGGGTCGAAAAGCGTATAGTGTAAGCTCATCTCTGATAATTCTGTAAGAACTGGCGCGTGCGCTCTTTTTTCGTGCCCTCGAACAGCTCCTGCGGGGTGCCCTGCTCCACGATCACGCCGCCGTCCATAAAGATCACGCGGTCCGAGATCGCGTGGGCGAACGCCATTTCGTGCGTCACGATCACCATGGTCATGCTCTGCTCCGCGAGCTGCCTGATCACCTTCAGCACTTCGCCGGTCAGTTCGGGGTCCAGCGCGCTGGTGGGCTCGTCAAAGAACAGGATCTCGGGGTTCATGGCAAGGGCGCGCACAATGGAAACGCGCTGCTTCTGCCCGCCGGAAAGCTGGCACGGGTAAGCGTTCGCTTTGTCGCCGAGGCCCATCGCGTCAAGCAGCTCCAGCGCCTGCGCGCGCACCTCTTCTTTGGGGCGCTTCTGCACGTGGATGGGCGCGTCCGTCACGTTTTTGAGCACGCTGTAGTGCGGGAACAGGTTGAAATTCTGAAACACCAGCCCGAAGTAGCCGCGCACCTTTTTGAGGTCTTTGGTGTAAACGATCCTGCCGTTTTCCATCGTGGCCACGGGCTCGTCCATATAGCGCAGAGTGCCGCTGTCCATGGTTTCGAGCAGGGTGGCGCATCGCAGGAATGTGGATTTGCCGGAGCCGGAGGGCCCGATCACGGAAACGACCTCGCCTTTATCCACCGTAAGCGAGATATCCTTGAGCACTTCGTTGTCGCCGAAGCTCTTGCGCACGTTTTGAATATCCAGGATATGCATACCGGCCCCTCCTTTACTGATAGTAGTTCAGCGCTTTTTCGATGCGCTTCATCACAAACGCCACGATCGCGTTGAAAACGTAGTAGAACACGCCCGCCACAAGGAAGGTCATCATACCGGGCGAACGGGGCGACACGGCGATCTGCTTTGCCTTTGTGAACATCTCGATCGTGCCGATTGCGGAGGCGAGCGAGGTATCCTTTACCAGCGTGATCACTTCGTTCGTCACGGCGGGCAGCGTGCGTTTGACCATCTGCGGCAGAATGATCTTGACAAAGGTCTGCAGCTTGCCGTAGCCCAGCACCTGCGCCGCCTCGTACTGGCCGATCTCGATGGATTCGATGCCGCCGCGGTAGATCTCGGCGAAATACGCCGCGTAATTGACGATGAACGCCACCACCACCGCGTAAAAACGCCAGTTGCCGGGGAAGGTGATCTCGAATACCAGCGAGGGCACGTAATAGATCACCATGATCTGCAGGATCAGCGGCGTACCGCGCATGACCGAGATGTACACCTCGGTGATCCATCTGAGCGGCAAAAAGCGGCTCTTTTTGCAGAAATACACGATCAGGCCCAGCGGCAGCGCGCCGAGCAGCGTAAAAGCAAAGATCAGGAACGTATTGATAAACGCGTAGGCGAGCTCGCCCACCATGGTTTGGAACGTCATAGCGGTTTTCAGGCGGAACGTAACGATCCCGCCCGTATCCTTTCTGCGGTATCAAAAACGGAGCGGAAACGCAAATTCCATTTCCGCCCCGAAGCAATTTGTTTACGTATGTGGATTATTTGCAGAGGCAAAGGCTTTCAAGCACAAGGCCGTCGTCCACGTAATTCTCGGCGATGGACTTCATGGTGCCGTCCTCGGCCATCTTCAGCAGCTCGGCGTTCACGGCGTCGCGCAGTTCGGTGTTGCCAAGAAGGAAACCGACGGCATACTGCTCGGTGGAGAGGGGCTCTTCAAGGATCACGTATTCGCCGCCCTTGGCGTTGATGTTATACGTGGCTACGCCCAGATCGGCTGCTACGGCCTGTACGGCGCCGCTGTCGAGATCCATAAAGCCGGTGTTGTAGTCGGCAAGCTGAATAACCTCTTTCAGGCTGTTCTTGAATTCTTCATTGGCGTCGATCGCGTCCACGGCGGAGGAACCGGCCTGCGCCATAACGCTCTTGCCCGCGAGATCCGCGGCGCTGGTGATGCCGGAATCGGCCTTTACCACGAGCACGATGCTGTTGTCTACGTACGGATCGCTCCAGGTGTACTGATCTTCACGGCCGGTATAGGTGAAGCCGTTCCAGATGCAGTTGATGTTGCCGGATTTCAGCTCGGCGTCTTTGGAGATCCAGTCGATGGCCACAGCCTCAAAATCCCAGCCCAGACGGCTGCAGAGCTCTTTCGCCATCGCAAGGTCGAAGCCGTCGTAAGAGCCGTCTTCTTTTACGAAGCCGAAGGGCGGGAATTCCGCGTCGAAGCCTACGATCAGCTTCTGTTTTGCGCTGTCCGGCGCGGCGGGGGCGGTGGTGTTGTCTGTGTTCGTTTTGTTGCCGCAGGCCGCAAACGCCGCGACTGCGCCCAGCACGAGCAGAGCGGAAAGAAGGATGCAAAGTACCTTTTTCATGTTGTTTCTCCTGTTTCTTTTATTAGTTTATCACTTTACTATGATAAAGCATGTATATTTTACCACTTTTTTCGATTTTGTCAAGCTTTTTCTGCACTTTGTACAGTATTGATAACCTGCGCTAAAAAAGACTTGATTTTTTTGTGATATAGGTATATACTATATTTGGAAATCTGTGGAGAAGATTTCGGAAAGGATGAAAAAAGAATGGGTAAATTCGTTATTAAGGAAACCAAGACCGGCGTCAAGTTCGATCTGAAAGCGGGCAACGGCGAGATCATCGCCAACAGCGAGATCTATTCCAGTGAAGCCGCCTGCAGAAACGGCATCCAGAGCGTTATGACCAATGCCCCGATCGCCAATCTCGAGGATCAGACCGTAGAGGGCTTTGAAGAGCAGAAACATCCGAAGTTTGAAGTGTATGTTGATAAAGCGGGTGAGTTCCGTTTCCGTCTGAAGGCCAAGAACGGCGAGATCATCGCCACCGGCGAAGGCTACAAGGCGAAGGCAAGCTGCCTCAACGGCATTGAGAGCGTACGCAAGAACGCGCCCGACGCCCCCATTGAGAAAGCGGAATAATTTTTCACAGTAACGAAGCCGCCCAACGGGCGGTTTTTGTTTGTGGTTCCCGGGTAACGTATGCCGCGGTAACGGGTATCGTCCTTTATGAAGCAACTGTAACTTGTTTTTTTGTAATCTGCGGGTTATAATTACGGTGTCTCTGTGAAAGGAGCGGATCGTTATGAAGAAAATAAAAGTGTTTCCGCTGATCCTCGGCGTTTTTGCGGCAGCCGCTGTATTTGCGGTTGGCTTTTTCGCGCTGTGCGTCTCGTTGAACGTGCATAACCCCGGCGTGTGGATCCTTGCGGACGTATGCCTGCTCGCGTTTATTTTTGTCTACCGTTCGGCAAGTGGGAAGAAGGATTTCGGCTGGGAGACCGTTCGGCAGAAAAGAGGCTCGAAAAAGGCGCCGAAAAAAACCGTTCGTTTCCGTTTTTCGCCGAAATACTATATTTTGCCCGCGGTACTGCTGGGCGTGATCATCGTGATCTCCGTCGTGGGCTGCGAAGAGCTGAACGCCCGTTCGTATGCGGGGATCCTGCAGATCAAGTCGTCCGATTTCGCCGCGGATCTCTCCGAGACGGTGGGCACGGATTCCATCGCGCTGATGGATACGGCCTCCGCCAGAATGCTGGGGGACCGCGAGATCGGAACGCTCTCAGACGTGGTGAGCCAATTCAACGTGTCGGACGATTACACGCAGATCGATCATCAGGGAAAGCCCGTCAAGGTGGCGGCGCTGCGGTATGCCGGGTTTTTCAAATGGATGAGCAACAAAAACGACGGCGTAAAGGGCTACGTTACCGTGGACCCGGTATCCATGTCCGCATCGTTCCGCACCTGCGAGGGAATGAGATACGTGCCTTCGGCGTGGTTTTTCCAGAACGCGTACCGCCATCTGCGTATGCAGTACCCCACGGTGATGTTTGAAAACCTGCATTTTGAGATCGACGAATCCGGCAAACCGTACTATGTTGCTTCCGTGATTGAAAAGACTGTGGCGCTGTTCGGCGGCAAAACGGTTTGCGGCTGCATCGTGCTCGACCCGGTTACCGGCGAGTCGGCACTTTACGGCCTCAACGACGTCCCTCGCTGGGTGGACGTGGTGTTCAACGGCGATTTGATCTGTAGGCAGTATAACTGGTACGGCACGCTGCGAAACGGCTATCTCAACAGCCTGTTTGCAAAAAAAGGCTGCCAGAGGGTAACCACCTATTCGCCGCAGGAAGATGAGGACGACGCCCCCGTTTCGGATTACGGTTACGTTGCCAAGGACGGCGACATCTGGATCTATACCGGCGTTACCTCTGTCAACGGCGACAGCTCCAATATCGGCTTCCTGCTTTCCAACGAGCGCACGGGGGAGAGCCGCTATTACGCGATCTCGGGCGCGGATGAAAAATCCGCCATGACCGCCGCCGAGGGCGAGGTTCAGGAGAAGGGCTATCAGGCTTCGTTCCCGTCGTTGATCAATATCGACGGTGCGCCCACCTATATCATGGTGCTGAAGGATTCCGGCGGTCTGGTAAAGCTCTACGCCGCCGTGAACGTGGAGCAGTACAACATCGTGGCAACCGCGCCGGAGCAAACCGCCTGTATCGAAAAGTATAAGGCGCTGCTCGGCATCCGGCCGCAGGACGCGGAAGAGCAAACGATTACCGTAACGGTCGCCGATATCAGATATATCGATATTGAAGGCAATACCTATATTTATCTGATCGGTGAGGATCATACGCTGTATAAGGCGAAAGCGGCTGACTATGAGGATCTGCTGTTCGTACAGCCCGGCGATACCCTCACCCTGATCTGTGCCGGAAAGGAGATACGAGCGTTTGAACAACAGCACTGAATGCCGATACCATAAAAATGCAAGAAGCTGCTTCATTTACGAGGCGGCTTCTTTTTTTGCGGTAAATGTAACCGATTTCATGGAATGTAACTACTTTTGTAACCACCTCTGAGAGGCGGTTTTTTCTTATATGGCAACGTTTCTTTAAAAATGTAACCACTGTAACCACATTTTTTAAACATATATACAGGCATTTTCGGAATATATGTTTTTTTGTGGTTACAGTGGTTACAAAGAAGGGAAAATCTCAGTTTGTCGCGCTGACGTGCTTGCTGCGATATATCGCCTGACGGCGATGCGATATATTTGCTACGCAAATGCGATATACGCTCGC
>JAFRSZ010000193.1 GCA_017439205.1 Clostridia bacterium | reverse complement strand
TACAAATGGCGATTGTGAATGTTCACGTTTACGGGGCGTCGAGACGCCGCCCCCTACGGGATGGTATCCCGAACCGCGCGACAAATTCCAATTTGAAGTTCACCGGTACCCTCTGCCATGTCACATAGTACCGTTCCTCTTAACGAAACTGTAACTTGAAAATACCGGAAGAAGGCCGTATAATTAAGATGTAAGGAGACGATAAGCATGGCAAAGATCACGAACCGTTTCGTAAGGATCCACAAAGAGGGCAACTCTCTCTCGAACGAGGGGTATCGCCAGCTGATCGTGGATAAAGAGACCGGCGTTACGTATCTTTTGATCAGCTGCGGCTACGGCACCAGCATCACGCCGCTGCTCAAGGCGGACGGCGCCCCTGTGATCACGCGGATCTCCTGAAACCGATAACCCCCTTCTTCCTTTCTTTTCATAAACAGCCTTCCGGAGTCCTGAGGCCGGAAGGCGCCCCCTCCTCTCCGGGCTCCCCCTTCTTCAAAAGGGGGAGCTTTTCCTTTTGCCGCCGGTTTTTCCGCTCCTGCGGAAAGGGCGCGTCTTTTTGCGTGATCCCCCTTGCAAACGCGGGGCAAGTGTGGTAGATTAGAAACAGCAGACAAGCAAGGGGGAGGTCATTGTTTTGAGTTACATCAGAGACCGCAGAGAAGAGCGCACCTGCGTGCAGGAATCGGCGCATATTCAGCCCGAGACCGATTTCGGGCAGGACTTCGTTTGCGTATACGGCGCCGGCGGCGATATGCCGCAGCGGGTGCGGGAGTTCCGCGCGCGCGGCTACCGCGTACACCTGATGACGGGCATCGCCTGGGGCGGGTACGACGATTATTTCGGCGGCGCGTGGGACGGGATCGACCATTCGGATGAGATCCAGCGCAGCCGCGACGGGTCCGTTACCGGCGCGTTCTGCCACGCGAGCGGCTATATCGTGCCTACGGTTTCCTTTACGAATTATCTGATCGAAAAGCTGAAAAAAGCCGTGGACGAGGGCGTGGAGGCCATTCACGTGGAGGAGCCGGAGTTCCTGAACGACGGCGGTTACAGCGAGGGCTTCAAGCGGGAATATAAGCTCTATTACCGTGAAGACTGGGTCCCGCCGCACGCGAACGTTGACGCGCATTATAAGGCCGCTTTCTTAAAGGCTTACCTCTACCGCCGCGCCATCGAGCGCGTGAGTCAGGAGTTAAAGGAATACGCGCTCGCGCGCCGCGGGTATGTGCTGCGCTTTTACGTGCCCACGCACAGCCTGCTCAATTATTCCACCTGGAAGGTGATGAGCCCCGAGGGAACGCTCACCGACGTCCCGTCGCTGGACGGCTACAAGGCGCAGGTATGGATGGGCACGTCGCGGGAGGCGAACGTGTTCAAGGGCGTGTACAAGGAGCGCACCTTTGAAACGGCGTTTATGGAATACGGCGTGATGCAGGAGCTCGTGCGCGGCACCGGGCGCGATATGTGGTTCGATAACGATCCCATCGACGACCGCCCCGATTACACGTGGGAAAACTACCGCATGAATTATACCGAAACGCTGATGGGGGAGCTGCTGCAGCCGAAGATCAACCGCTACCAGCTCGCGCCGTGGCCCAACCGCGTATTCTTGGGTTACGCGCAGTACCCGAAGGACCGGCCTGACGCGATCCCGATCCCGGAGGACCACCGCACGTATCTGATGAACATCTTCCAGATGCAGGGCACTTTCGGCACGGACGATTACGAATACCTGAACAATGTTCCGGGGATCGGCGTGTTCCTTTCGGATACCGCCATGTTCCAGCGCAACTTCCCCGATGATATCCTTGCAAAACGCGCCGATTACGCGCCCGTGCCCGGCAAGATCAGGATCGAAGCCGTTGCCAACTATATCCACGGCCTCGAAAAGCAGCTTACCACCGGCGACCGGCTGGATTATTACGAATCCCTTGCGTTCCCGCTGTTTTACGGGCTCAGCCTGCCGCTTCTGAAGGGCGGCTTCCCGGTGCGCCCGGTGCAGCTTGAAAATATCACCCGCTATCCCGGGTACCTTGACGATTACAAGGTCCTGGTGCTCAGCTACGAGTTTCAGAAGCCCATTTCGGCGGATATCCATATCTCGCTCGCTTCTTACGTGCACGGCGGCGGCACGCTGGTGTATATGGGCGACGGGCTCGATCCGTTCCACGCCGTGCGCGGCTGGTGGAACACGGGCAGAAATCACTTCCCGACGCCGCTTGAGCACCTTCTGCAAACCCTCGGTCTCTCCGAAGACGCGCCAGCGGGCGAATATTCGTACGGCAGCGGCAGGTTCGTGCTGATGAGGCAGAGCCCGGCGGATCTGTGCGTACTGCCTGCCGAGAGCGACGCATATGCCGCCGCCGTCGGCGAACTGCTTGGCGTGAAGCCGGATAAAAACCATATTTCCCTTCGCCGCGGCAATTATATCCTCACTGCCGTAATGGACGAGTGCTCCACCGACGCGCCCGTGGTGCACAGGGGCTGCTTTGTGGATATGCTCGATATCGCCTTCCCGGTGATCCGCGAAAAAACGGTCAAACCCACCGAAAACGCGATCCTGTTCGATCTGGACCGCATCGCGGACGAACCCTGCGCGATCATCGGAACCTCCATCCGCGTAAACGACTTCACCGCGGATGAAACCGGATTTACGCTGCGCGGTACCGGCGCCACCTGCAACGCGGCCATCCGCCTGAAACTGCCCGCCATGCCGAAGAAAGTGAGCGCCGAAATCGTGACCGCCTTCGGTGAAAAGCAGATCCTGCGCCCCGAGGTTGCCGTTACCCCCGACGAAGCGAGCGGCACCGTGCTGCTGCAGTTCCGCAATACCGCGGGCGATACCGTGATCACCGGCGTCTGCTGAATATAAAAAAGGAGAAGAAAAAATGAGCGATTTTGCAAATCTTACGAATGTACGCGATACCCTTACGCTTGCCAACGGCGTTGAGATCCCCTGCGTCGGCTACGGCACGTGGCAGACCCCGAACGGCGGCGTCACGCGCGACTGCGTGAAGGCCGCGCTGGGGGCGGGCTACCGCCATATCGACACCGCCTACATCTACGGCAACGAGGCCGAGGTGGGCGAGGGGCTGCGCGCCTCCGGCGTCCGGCGTGAGGACGTGTTTGTCACCACCAAGCACTGGGTCACCGAGCGCGGCTATGAAAAGACCCTTGCCGCCGTGGATACCTCCCTGCGGCTGCTCGGGCTGGATTACGTCGATCTGTATCTGGTGCACTGGCCGTGCGTCGCCAAATGCACGGAGCGCTGGAAGGAACTGAACGCCGAGACCTGGCGCGGTTTTGAGGCGGCGTATAAGGCCGGAAAGCTGCGCGCCGTAGGCGTGAGCAACTACGAGGCAAAACACATCGAGGCCCTGTGGGAAACGGCCGAAGTGAAGCCCATGGTGAATCAGCTTGAATTCCACCCCGGCTATACCCAGATCGAAAACGTGAAGTGGATGCAGCAGAACGGCCTGCTGGTGGAGGCATGGAGCCCGCTCGGCAGCGGCGCGGTGCTGAAAAACGAAACCCTTGCCGCCGTTGCGGCGAAGTATAACAAGACCGTGGCGCAGCTCTGCGTGCGCTTCGCCCTGCAGATGAAGGTGCTGCCGCTGCCAAAATCCACAAATCCCGCCCGCATCGCCGCCAATGCGGACGTGTTCGACTTTGAAATCAGCCCCGAGGATATGGCTGCCGTCGCCGCCCTGCCGCAAACCGGCTTCAGCGGCTTTTCGCCGGAAGACGCCCCCGCGGACGCGATCGCGTAAAAATTGGGATTTGTCGGGCTGTGCCCGACAGCGATATGAATTCCTTTCGGAATTCGCGATATATCCCTTCGGGATGCGATATGCTTTTGCATCCTCGCCGAAGGCGAGATATGCAAAAAAAGCGCGATATGTCCCTTCGGGACGAGAAAAAGGAATTCATATCATATCGCACGTGAGCGTACGCGAGCGTATATCGCATTTGCGTAGCAAATATATCGCATCGCCGTCAGGCGATATATCGCAGCAAGCACATCAGCGCGCCAAACTGAAATTTGAAAGAAGGAATCCTTTATGCTGAATATCGGCACTCCCGCGCCGGCGTTTACGCTGCCGGATCAGAACGGGAAAAACGTAAGCCTGTCTGATTACAAAGGTCAGAAGGTGATCCTGTATTTCTACCCGAAGGATATGACCTCGGGCTGTACGAAACAGGCCTGCGCCTTCGGCGAGCTGTACCCGCAGTTCCGCGAAAAAGGCGCGGTGATCCTCGGCGTGAGCAAGGATAGCGTATCCTCCCATAAAAAGTTCGAAGAAAAATACGGTCTGCCGTTCACCCTGCTCTCCGATACCGAAAAAGAGGTGCTGATCGCCTACGACGTGTGGAAAGAAAAGATGAACTACGGCAAGGTTACTTTGGGCGTGGTGCGCACCACCTACCTGATCGACGGAAACGGCGTGATCGTGAAAGCCTTCGACAAGGTGAAGGCGGCCGAGAATCCGGCGCAGATGCTGGCGGCTCTCGACTGATCTTTTTTGCGCCTTACAGCCCGAAGCTGACGCTCAGGGCCCGGTTCACCCGTGTCATATCGCCCGCCGGGAGCTGCCCCATGTGCTCTCTGAGGCGGGTCTTGTCCAGCGTGCGTACCTGTTCGAGCAATACGATCGAATCCTTTTGCAGCCCGCAGCCGGCCGCGTCCACGCGAATATGCGTGGGCAGGTCGGTTTTGTATTTCCGGCTGGTGATGGCAGCCGCGATCACGGTGGGGGAGTAGCGGTTGCCCATGTCGTTCTGCACGATAAGTACCGGCCGCATACCGCCCTGTTCGCTGCCCACCACGGGGCTGAGGTCCGCGTAATAGATGTCTCCGCGTTTTACTGTCATTTTTTTAACACTCCTTTGATCTTCTGATCTTAGTATTTACAGTTTTTTCACGGATAATCAGATAAAAAAACAGCTTGCGGCGTTTGGGCAGGCCCCGTAAGGCAGTAATTTATGTAAGGTACGGTGTATCTCAGAAAATGGGGTACACCGTATTCTTTTGGTCGTTGACACGGTAGCTTGTATCTAATATAATGTTAAGCGACCAGTTTGAATGCGTTGGGATTTTTCTTGATCTCCTCCATCATCGCATGGATTTCCTTTTCTGTTGGAATGGTGATCATGCCCACGGCGGTGAAATAAATATCAACCTTCACATGGCAGTGACCGTCGTACTTGTCGTTGTTGTGGACTTCGATCCGCTGGATCAGAGAGTTGACCATTGTAGGTGTAAGTTCTTTTACGTCTGTCATTCCTCGCAGCGTCTTGATAAGCAGCCGCATATCAATCGATTGCTGTTCCGTGGATTCAAGCTTTTTACGCCCTTCCGCGACAATCATACTGAGTTCTTTCTGCTCGGCTTCGTAGGCGCGCGTATACTTGGCATAACGCTCGTCGTCCAGTTTGCCGAGCGCATTGTCCTCGTATGCTTTCGCCAAAAGTCGATCCAGTTCAAGAATACGCTTTGCGCCGGTTTCAACCGTCTGTTGCAGCTTCTTATGCTCCGACTGCTGCATTGCGCTGTTTTTCTTCGCCATCATATACAAGAACACGGGCTCGTAAAACCGGACGAAATCGCAGAGGTCGCTGATTGCTTCCAGCACGATCTTTTCAAGAGCTACGTCCCGGATATAGTGTATCTTGCAGATACCTTTCCCATCCTTGTAGTTGGCGCATCGGAAAAACTCTTGATTCCGGCGAAGACTTTTTGACGCACAGAAATTCAGCTTCGCACCGCAATCAGGGCAGTAGACCAGACCGGAGAAAAGACTGGTTCTTCCTGTTGCCGTCGGCCTGCGCCGGTGTTCTCTGAGTTCCTGTACCCGCAGCCAATCCTCTTCGCAGATGATCGGCTCCTGCATATTCGGAATGATCTGGTGTTCTTCAGCAGGATGATAGATCGTTTTATGGACCTTGTAGCTGACTGTGGTGGATTTGAAGTTTACAGCGCACCCCGTATACTGACGATTCTCAAGGATTCCCACTACGGTTTTCTGATCCCATCTGTAAGGATTATCGGGAACCTTGTTTGCATGCTTGCGACCGATTGACGCGTAGTATGCAGTCGGAGAAAGAACGTGATCTGCTTCAAGCCGGTTAGCGATTTGTGTCGGCCCCTTACCCGCAAGACACAAGCCGTATATTTTCTTTATGACCTCCGCCGCGGGCGGATCAATATGCCACTTTTCCTTATCGTCCTTATCCTTAACGTATCCGAATGGAACCGTCGGGGATACGCGCTTCCCGTGTTCCGCTTTGTTTTGCCAGACGGCACGGATCTTCTTGCTGGTTTGCGCCGCATACCATTCATTGAAAATATTGTAGAACGGCATCATTTCCATTCCCTCTCCGGTGGTGCTGTTCACGTTTTCCTGAATGGAAATGAAGGTGATTCCGAGCGACGGATAGACGATTTGCGTTAAACGTCCCGCTTCTACCTGTTCTCGACCGAAGCGGGAAAGATCTTTTACGATAATCGTACCGATCTTTCCTTCCTCCGCCATGCGCTGCATACGCTGAAAGTCATCACGCTCAAAGCTGGTGCCGGAGATCCCATCGTCAACGAAAAACATGGTATTCTTGTATCCGTTACGCTTGGCGTAATCTGCAAGGATCTGTTTCTGATTGGAAATACTGTTGGATTCCTGTTCTTTGTTTTTCCTGCCGTCCTTCCCGTCTTTGATATCCTCAACTGACAGTCGGCAGTAAAGGGCTGTAATTTTGTTTTCCTGCCCGTTTGTATTGTTTATCTGCATAATTTAATGCTCCTTTCCGATAACCGGGCATAGCAAAAGCAAGTGTATTTTACCATGCCCGGATTATCTTTACAAATGTGCGATCCTTAAATCAGGTTTTCGGCGAGGATCAAACGCCGAAACTGATCTAAAACGCATTGATTCCCATTTTTGTTGAAGTGTGTTGATACGTCGTAGGTTGTGCCTCCGATCTTTAATGTGAAGCAGCCTTCACCCAAGCTGTGAATAGATTCAGACTTTGTTTTTTCACCGGAGGATAACACATAATCTGCCATACAGATTTGATTCGGTTCTGTCTGCATAATCGCCGCCTCCTTATCTCGCGTCCCGGTCACGCTTACGGGCTTTGCGGATACGGTCGTCCTCCAGCAGCTTCAGGATATATATCTGTATATCCTGCGGCGTAGCGTCTTTTCTAAAATATGGGGAGAGCTTTTCAATCGGGATTGTAACCTTAAGTTTTTGGTTTGGCTTCTCCTGCTCCATCATTTCGGAAATCCGCTTTTCCGTCAGCGTTCCGACTGTGAGATCCTTGTGCATCTGCCACGCCTGCGAATAGGACGGGGTGCAATCCAGTTCTTC
>JAFRSZ010000192.1 GCA_017439205.1 Clostridia bacterium | reverse complement strand
TTCACCTGTTGTATTGATATTGCTTATAAGCATTTCTTCAAAAACAACATAATTTTATGCAAGATAAATGTGCGGGGCGTCGGGACGCCGCCCCCTACGGAGAAATCCGGAACGCAGCGATAAACTGAAATTCAAAACCGGCATGCTCCGTTTCGAGCATGCCGGTCTTTTGGTAAAAACTAAGCTTTTTTCTTTGCTTTTTTCGCTTCGCGCTTTGCCGCGTCCTCTTCGGCGCGCTTCGTGTTTTCTTCAAACAGCTTGGCTTGCTTTTCCGCTTTTTCTTTCATGGCGGCGGCTTTTTTCGTATCGCCGTCGGCCTCGGCCTTTTCGGCTTCGGCAAGCAGTTTTTCCTCCGCCTTCTTCGCGTCGGCGGCCTTGCGCCTGAAGCGGTACAAAGGTATCTCGGGGAAGTAATCCACGCCCTCGATGGGCTTCGGGTTCTTCGTGTATTTGATCAGGAGCGCCGCCAGCAGCACCGCGCAAACGAACACCAGCGCGAGGCTGAGCACCTGCGAGGTGCGTATATTGGTATCGCCGATATACAGCGAATCAGTGCGCAATCCCTCCACCACTGCGCGTTCCGTGCCGTACCAGATGCCGTAGCACAAAAAGATCTGGCCGCTGAATTTGCGCGCCTTCTGGCAGATGATATACAGCACCACGAACCCCAGAAGGCACCAGACGGATTCATACAGAAACGTGGGGTGCACGGGCTTTGAGGGGTCCACCGCAAGATCCGTGCCAGAGGCGACGAGCTCGCTGAGGTACGCCTGCGTTTTGGCGCTGTACATGCCCCAAGGCAGGTCGGTGTTGACGCCGAAGGCCTCCTGGTTTGCGAAGTTGCCCCAGCGCCCGATGCCCTGACCGATCAGAAAGCTCATGCCGCACAGGTCCAGCAGATTCGGGATGTTGATCTTCTCTACCTTGCACACCACGAACGCCGCCAGCAGCCCCGCGATCAGCCCGCCGTAGATGGCGAGCCCGCCGTTCCAGATCTGAAAGATCTCTCCCGGGTGGAGCTTGTAATAACCCCATTCAAAGGCCACGTAATAGAGCCGCGCCCCGACGATGCCCGCCAGCGAGCCGTAGATCAGGATATCGATCATCTTGAAGATGTCGATCTTCCATTTGTATGCCTTGCGCCCCCCGAACAGCACCGCCAGCGTCAGACCGAAGGCGATGATCACGCCGTACCACCGGATCGTGAGCGGCTGATTCATAAAGGGCAGGTCGATTTCGCAGAACACGGAGCTGACGTTGAAAACATGGTCCAGCCCGGTGAACTTCACCTGCGTAACGTCTTGGAAAAATCTCATATTATTCGTAATCATCTTCGTTTTCCCAGTTATGCCATACCGCCTGGATGTCGTCGTTGTCCTCGAACATCTCCAGCATCTTGCCCATCTGGGTGATGTTGTCGCCTTCCAGCCGCACGTAGTTGCCGGGCACGTATTCCGGCTGGGCGCTCACCACGGTATAACCCGCCGCGGTCAGCGCGTCCGCCACGGTCGCCACGTCGTGCACGCCGGTGCGCACATCGAACACGCCTTCGTCGGCGATCACGTCTTCTGCGCCCGCCTCCAGCGCCGCTTCCATCAGCGCGTCTTCTTCAACGTCTTCGGCGTCCACGAGCACCACGCCCTGCCGGGTGAACATAAACATCACGCTGCCCTGCTGGCCCATGTTTCCGCCGTATTTGTCGAAGTAATGGCGCACGTCGCCCGCGGTACGGTTGCGGTTATCGGTAAGGGCCTCCACCACCACGGCGACGCCTGCGGGGCCGTAGCCCTCGTAGATGATCTCTTCGTAGTTGTCTGCGCTGGAATCGCCCGCCGCCTTTTTGATGATGCGGTCGATATTGTCGTTGGGCACGTTCGCGGCTTTCGCCTTCGCGATCACGTCCTTTAATTTGGAGTTGCCTGCCGGATCGGGGCCTCCCTCTTTTACCGCCACTGCGATCTCGCGGCCGATCTTGGTAAATACCTTCGCGCGCGCGTTATCGGTCTTTTCTTTTTTGCGCTTGATGGTGCTCCATTTGGAATGTCCTGACATAAAAAACTCATCCTTTCGGGGAAAATACTCTTTTACAAACAATTATTGTAACATAGAAAAGAAGTGGAGTCAATCTTTTTCGGCAAATTACAGTTTATCGCTCTGCGATAAACTGTAATTCAGCCGTTCGCTGTTCGCCGTTCGCTGTTCGCTCTGAAACAGAAAAAAGTGTTGTATTATTTGAAGGTTGATTGGATCCGAAGATTTCTTTTTATAATACCGATTGCATAACAAAACTTTCGTTTTTCATCGAAACCCTATTT
>JAFRSZ010000191.1 GCA_017439205.1 Clostridia bacterium | reverse complement strand
CGCTGCGATATCAACAAACAACCGTTTCATGATCCCGCGGCCCTGATAAGCGCGTTTCAGCTGCGCTTCCTCTATCATAAAGGTGGTATCGTTGGTATAATACTGCAAAAAGCCGATAAGCTCCCCCTGATCCGTAATCAGCACGATCCTGCGGTTCTCCTTCAGCAAAGCCGCGCCGACCTCTTCGCAAAACGCGGCGCAGTCCTCCTCATGCGTATTACCGGAGGGCGCGACGGCGCGCATGTTTTCATCCAAGAGCGCAACCAGACGCGGCAGATACACGGAGGCTTCCCTTTTTTCCATAACCCGATAAATGATATCCGTTTTCATGCATTTAACCTCCCGCAAACAGATTCCGATCCCATAATAACAAAAACGGCGGATAAAAGCAACACGCATTATTTCGCATTTGACAAATGAGCGCGCGGCATTTTATAATACATATTGAAACGATACAGAAATCACCAGGAGAAAAGGTATGGATTATCAGGATATCAACGCCGAAACCATTGACCGCTGGGTCGGGGAAGGATGGGAATGGGGTAAACCCATAGACCACGATACCTATGAAAAAGCGAAACACGGACAGTGGGACGTATTTCTCACTCCGACGAAACCGGCGCCGCACGGATGGTTCGGCGCATTGAACGGCAAAAGGATTCTGGGACTTGCATCCGGCGGCGGACAGCAGATGCCGGTGTTTTCCGCTCTGGGCGCGAAGTGCACGGTGCTTGACTATTCGCCGAAACAACTGGAAAGCGAACGGCATACAGCCGAGCGGGAGGGCTATGAGATAGAAATCATGCGGGCGGATATGTCCAAGCCCCTGCCCTTTGCGGATGAGAGCTTCGATCTGATCTTTCACCCGGTTTCAAACTGCTATATCCGCGAGGTAAAACCGGTGTGGAAAGAGTGCTTCCGCGTGCTCAAACCGGGCGGGATTCTGCTTTCCGGCACAGATCACTATATCAATTACATTGTTGACGCGGAAGAAAAAATGATCGTAAACCGGCTCCCCTTCGATCCGGTTGCGAATCCCGAACAGCGCAGGCTTTTGGAAGAAGAAGACGCGGGCATGCAGTTTTCACACACGCTGGAAGAACAGATCACGGGACAGCTTGAGGCCGGTTTTATATTAACGGATCTTTATGAAGATACGAACGGCGAGGGACGGCTGCATGAACTGAACATCCCCACGTTCCTTGCCATGCGATCCGTAAAGCCGTAAAACGCGAACCGAGGTAAAAAACGATGAAATACATGAAAGAGGTCACACTCAGAGACGGCAGAACATGCCTGCTGCGCAGCGGTACGGCGCAGGACGGACAGGGCATGTTGGATATCTTTATTCTTACACACGCGCAAACGGACTTTTTAGCCTCATATCCGGAAGAAACGACGCTTACCGCGGAACAGGAAGCTACGTATCTGCATAAAAAACTGGAAAGCGAAAACGAACTGCAGTTACTTGCCGAGGTGGACGGCAGGATCGTTGGGGCTGCAGGCACAGACGCCCTCAGCACACGCGAGAAAATGCGGCACAGAGCGCATTTCGGCATCAGCATCGACCGGGATTACTGGGGGCTCGGCATCGGCAGGGCCATGACGGAAGCCTGCATTGAATGCGCAAAAAAAGCGGGGTTCTCACAGCTGGAGCTGGACGTGGTATCCGACAACGAACGCGCCGTACACCTGTACCGCAGCCTCGGCTTTACGGAATACGGCAGGAACCCGCGCGGAATGCGCTCCCGCACGGCGGGCTGGCAGACGTTTATACTGATGCGGCTGGAGCTGGACTGACAGAAATGAAACATACGGTACTGTATATCCACGGAAAAGGCGGCAGCGCGGAGGAAAGCGCGCATTTTATACCGCTGTTTCCCGGTTGCGAAGTCACCGGGCTTGATTACCGCGCCTTTACCCCGTGGGAAACGGGGGCGGAGATTCACGCGGCCTTGGAAACGCTGCACGGCGCGGGAAAGGACGTTACGCTGATCGCCAACAGCATCGGCGCATATTTCACTTTGCACGCCGGAATCGACGGGATGATCCAATCGGCATATTTCATTTCTCCGCTTACAGATATGGAAGAGCTGATCCTGGGCTCGCTGCGCCGGATGGATGCAACCGAAGCGCGACTGAAAGAAAACGGTACGCTGCCGACCCCGTGGGGTGAAACGCTCTCGTGGGATTATCTGAATTACGTGAGGAGCCATCCCGTAACATGGAACGCGCCGACGCATATTCTGTTCGGCAGCGCCGATACGCTGATCCCGTTTGAAACGGTAAGGGCGTTTGCCGAAAAACACAACGCCGACCTCACCGTGATGGAGGGCGGCGGGCACTGGTTCCATACCGAAGAACAGATGCGTTTTCTGGACGCGTGGATTCGTTCTTACGAAATGAAACAGAACGACAAACCGCAATAAAAAGCAGGCAAAGATCAAAGCTGACCGCCGATATCCGGCGGTCAGCTTCGCTTCATACTTATTTTACGATGTTGGCAAAGAATTTGTATACCTTCAGGAACACGTTCATCACTTTGAATACGGCCTGCAGCAGTTTTGCGGTGAAACCGGATTCCAGCGTTTTGCCCGCGCCGTTATCGGCGGTCAGCGGCGAGATCGCGCCGGTCGCGGGATCGCGCACAAGATACTGCGGATACGCTTCGTCTGCGAACACGTCGAACCCTTCGACATAGCAGATGCGGTCAACCAGCGCCTGCGCGCCGGAAAAGCTGTGGTGTCCGTATTTCACGAACCACGTGTTATCGGGGAAAATCGCCGTGGAAGCGTCGATGACGTTATCGGGAGAAACGTGGTTGTGGCCGTCGGAAACCTTCTGCACATATCCGTCGCCGAGGGTCCCGCCGAGGGGCGCGCAGGTCGCGCCGTTGGATTCGTCCACGGTGAGGATCACGCTGTCGCTCTGGCGGGTATTATCGGAGGTGACGGGCGGGCCGTATTCGCCGTAGCCGCACACAACGCCCACCGTACCGGTCGCTTCTTTCGCTCCGAGCATGATCTCATCGGTTCTGGAAGACACCTCGTTATAATAGCGGTCCAGCTTTTCGAGCAGACCGGCGTATTCCGCCTCGATTTCGGGCGTGGGGAACGCGAACGCTCTGGCCGCCGGGTAGTTTTCGCCGCTCACAAGCGCCCAGAAGCCCGGGATACGGCCGATGTATTCGCGCAGGAAGCGGGAGAACATGCCGCTCTGCTCCAGCGTATCCGCGCCGGAAAGAACGGAATCGAACACGGTGCTCAGAAGCCCCGCCTTATCCAGCGCGACGAACAGATCGTATAAAAACTGCTGGTCGCCGCTCACGGAAAGCTGTTTTAAGAACGCAGAGAGCGCCGCTTCGTTAAAATCGTTTTTATCCGCGAAGGAATCACTGCAGCTCGCAACGCCTCTGTGCCCGCCGTTATACCAGATCACGCCCGAGATACCGTCGAACCCGTAGGCGGCAAGATAGGTATTCATTTCGGCGGCGCCCATGGATTCGCCCACGAGATAAACGCTGTCGTGCCCTGTTTTGTCCTTTACGTATTCAATGAAATCTTTCAGCTGAGCGGCAACGGTAAAGGGATCCATACGCCAGTCGTAATCGAAGTCGATCATCTGCCCTTTCCCGTGGCTGATCTCTTCGGGATAGGTAAAGGTCTTGCGCGCGTTGGTGGCGGGTTCGCCGTTTTTATCAAACGCGATGGGGGCAAAAAACGTGCCTGCCACCTGCAGGATGCGTTCCTGCTGCCGTGTGCGCAGATTGCCGCTGAGCAGCGCGGGCGTGGCGGGGATCGCCTTTGCCACGGCGGAAACGATCGTATCGGTCTGCGGCGGAAAAACAACGTTATCTCCGTCGGCAAACGAACCGCCGAGACCGCTCACGTGGATCACGGGCGCGCACCCGCAATCGCAGCCGCCGTCAAGGGCAGCCGCGTTCACAGGCAGAACGGCAAGCAAAAGAAGGACACTGAGAAGAAGGGCAACTGTTTTTTTCATTTTTTATTTCCTTTCTCGCGGTCTATGCGAAACGCTACCGAGCGTTTAAGATACTCAAGATACTCTGTATCGCGGCACATGGCCTTGCCGGGGGTATCGGAAAGCTTCGCCACCGGGCGGCCATTGACGTACTGCAGCTTGATCACGATGTTCAGCGCGGGCGCGCACGTATCGTTGGAACAGAAAGTGCCGATACCGAACGAAACCTTCGTCTTCTCGCGGAAGTATTCATACAGTTTTTGGGCACGGTCGAAATCGAGGCTGTCGCTGAACAGGAGCAGTTTCGTTTTCGGGTCCACACCGTATTTTTTGTAATGAGCGATGATCTTTTCGCCCCACTCGTAGGGATCGCCGCTGTCGTGCCGGACGCCGGTATAGTTGTTCACCATCGAGCGGTTGAAATCCAGCAGGAACAGATCGGTGGTCACCGTGTCGGTGAGGGCCGTGCCGTTATCGCCCTGGTATTCCGCGTACCAGTCCTGCATTGCGTAGTGGTTGGTATAGGCAAGCGGGATCTCATCTATGCCCTGATACATCTGCACGAATTCATGCGCGTAGGTCCCCACAGGGGTCACGTTGTATTTCATGGCGAGATAAACGTTTGAGGTGCCCATGCACCGTTTTGTTTCGGTAACCAGCCGACGCACGACCTCGTCTTCCCATTCACGCGAGAGGCGGCGTCTGCAGCCGAATTCAGCGAAAGTAAAATTATAGGTGCCGTCGTTCAGCGCTTTGATCTTCGCGTCGAGCTTTTCTTTTGCGGAGGCAAGCAGTTCCTCATAATTATACGCCATGCGGAAATACACTTCGTTTATGATCTCAAGCAGATGAATTTCGAACTGCATCGCCGAAAACAGAGGTCCGTCCACGACCACGTTCAGTTCGCCGTTCTCAGAGAGCGATACGGTAACGTAGTCACGGATGGGGTGCCAGAGCCGAAGGAACTCAACATAGTCGTTTTTGATGAACCGAATAGACCGCAGATAGTCAAGCTCCTCCTGGCGAAACCGGAGCGAACAGAGGTGGTCGATCTGCGCCTCGATCTCTTGGGCCATCTCGGGCGTAAACACAATATCTTTGTTGCGGCACTTGAAATAATACTGGCCGCAAAGATCGGTGTGCTTATGGAAGATCACCTGATCCATATTGAATTTATAAAGATCCGTATCAAGCAAGGATACCACAATAGGTTCCAGTTTCATTTTCGTTTTCCTCACTTTCAAATACTGTCTGTATGCGTTTCGTGCTGCGACGCGAGCACCTCCTGCCGCAGGGGTAAAAACATATCCCACAGCAGCGGATCCGAATACTTTCTGTAAGAAGCTTCATCGCCCTCCACAAAGAAGCCTCGCATCTGCGACGCCGAGATCTCTATGGTTTTGGGAATATACAGCTCCGCCACACGCAGCCCGTCAACGCTGTCGAACCAGTCGATGCGGCGGGTCTCTTTGCCTGAGATCAGCAGATCCGGCGCCTGCCCGAAGCATTGCTGAACGTTCCGAAGCACGTAGTCGCCCCAGCGGGAATTGTTGCCGACGCCGATATCCGGCAGAGGGAAAATGCTGACCTGATCGCCGAACACGGTACGGATGATCTTTTCACGGGTCTCATACGTAAACGGGTTCTTGAACGTGCCCGATTCCTGAGAAGAACCGATAAACACCCCTACCCTTTCGCACAGAGCGACGGCCTTGCGGAACACCTCCTGATGCCCCGTATGGAAGGTCTGGAACCTGCCCACGATGATGCCGAGTGAAAACTCTTTTTGCTGCGCCATGCTATCTCCCCTTTCGCGCGGTCAGAGGTTAGGCTCAAACGCAGGCATCAGCTGTAATTTAAACAGGTTCATCCTGTGCAGACGGTCGATCTTTTCCTTTTTCGCGGCGTCCTCTATAACGCCCTCGCGGATATAGCGGTCCAGTTCGGCATAAGTGAAGCCGAGGTTTTCTTCGTCCGTTTTGCCGCAGAGCCCGTCGATGGGCACCTTATCAACGAGCACGTCCGGCAGCCCGAGCAGCCTGCCGATCTGTTTCATTTCCTGCACCGTAAGGTGGGAACACGGGCTGAAATCGCCCGCCGCGTCGCCGTAGCGGGTGGAGTACCCCACCCAGTCTTCCGAAAGGTTACAGGTATTCGCCACGCGCCCGTTGTTGCTCTGGGAAACGGCGTACAGCGTCGCCATGCGGATGCGCGCAGGTAGGTTCATACGGCTCTGGTCGCTGAGAGGGAACGGGATGCTGTTCGTAACGCCGTCCACCGCGTCCTTGATATTCACAACATAGTGCTTTATATCAAGATGACGTACCAGAAGTTCAGCCTTATCGATATCGTGCTGCACGCCGCAGGGCATCAGCACGCCGATCACACGCTCTTTGCCGAGCGCGGCGACGCACAGCGCCGCAACGATGGAGCTGTCTTTACCGCCGGATATGCCGATCACGGCGTTGCAGCCTTTGCCGTTCTCTTCAAAAAACGCGCGGATCCATTCGATACATTCGTTTTTGACTCGTTCTGCGTCAAACATGTCCTATCCCCTCTTTACAGAATATCGATCTGACAGCAGCGCATGGTGGCGAGCGCGGCTTCATGCGTAGCGGGCGTAACCCCGGCACAGCAGGCGCTGTCCACCGACAGCGGGATCTCCGGGAAATTGGCCTTGATGAGCAGAGCGTTGCTCACGACGCAGATATCGGTGCACAGCCCGATCACTTCAACGCTGAAATCTTCGCCGTCCGCGTAATCGGCGATCAGCTCCGGCAGATCCACCGAACCGAACGTATGCTTTTCAACTGTTTCGGCGTCTTTGCCCTGCAGCGCTTCGGCGACCGCGGGATGCAGCTCCCAGCCGGGCGTGCCCTTGATGCAGTGCGGAACGGGAAGTTTTTTGCCTTCGGCCGTTTCCATATAATCTTCAAAATGCGTATCGAGGGTGGCGAAGATTTTGCCGTCAAAATCACGGATCTTACGCACCACGTCGGGTACGATTGCCGTGGCCTCCGCCGAACCGAGCGCGCCGTCCACGAAATCCGTCTGCATATCCACAACTACAAGTATCTTTTTCATGATTGTTCCTCCTGCATTGCTTTCTCCGCAGGGCACCGAGGGACGGCGCCCCGCGCCCTGTGCGTATTCGTTTGTTGTATCTTAAAATCAGATATATTATAGTATTTGAAAAAACCGATGTCAAGCGGAACGGGACCGGAATTCCCGCACCAAACGATCGTTTTGCCGTATATGATATTGCATTTTTATTTTTTTCTGCTAAAATAAATTTAAGGAGGGATCGCAATGAAATATCGCAGATTCGGCAATACGCTGGCGGTACGCATCGACCGCGGAGAAGAAATACTGGAGCAGCTGAAAGAAGCGTGCCTCAGAGAAAACGTGCGGCTGGCAACCGTTTCGGCCATCGGCGCGGTGGATGAATTCACCGTTGGCGTTTATCACGTGGAGAACAAAAAATACGATAAAAACACCTTTACCGGCGCGTTTGAGATCGTTTCCCTTCTGGGGAATATCACAACGATGGACGGCGAGTATTACGCGCACCTGCATATGCTCGCGGCGGACGACGCGGGCAAAACCTACGGCGGGCATCTGAACGGCGCGAGGGTGAGCGTCACCTGCGAAATGTTCCTTACCCTGATCGACGGGGAGATCGACCGGTATCACGACGATATTATAGGAATTAATCTTCTGAAACTGTAATACGAATGGATGCGGCGTTGCAATCATCCGCCCCGTGTGTTAGAATAACCGTATCATTATGATCTGAGGAGAGAACAAATGGGAGCAAGCCTTGCGGGAAAGCTGTTTTCGGAGATCGCCAGAGCTGCCGGGAACGTGAATCCGAACGTTGTAAAGCAGAAAAAAAAGAACGTAGTAAAAGACCTGCGCAGCATGGAGCCGCTGTTCAGGCACTATATCGCGCCCATCGGCTACAGATATAAAAAGGTGGACGTGGACGGCGTTCCCACCGAGGTCTTCAGCAAAAAGAAGGACCCGAGCGACAATCTGATATTCGTGATCCACGGCGGCGCTTACATTTCACGCATGATGTTCTATTACCGGCTTCTGAACAAGCGCTATTCCAAAGCAAGCGGCGGCGGCACGGTGGTGCATTTCGATTACCGCTGCGCGCCCGAATACAAATACCCCTGCGCGCTGGAAGATACGCTGAAGGTATGGAACTGGGTCCTGGAGCAGGGTTTTAAAGAAGAAAACATCGTCACGGTCGGAGACAGCGCCGGCGGGCACCTGAGCGTAAACCTGATGATGAAGCTGCACGATACCGGCCGTAAACAGCCGAGGGCCGCCGTACTGATGAGCCCGTGGCTGGATATGACCGCGAGCGGCGACAGTTACGTATACAACTACAAGGTGGACCCGGTGTTCGGCATCCGCGGCGAAACACCCACCGCCGAAGAAGTGAAAAGCATGCTGATGGAAAGCGAGCTCTACATGTGGCTGGGTGACAACGACCGGAAAGACCCGTATATCTCCCCGGTTTACGCCGAATTTGACGGCACTTACCCGCCGATTTTCGTGACCGTGGGCGGTTACGAAATGCTGAAGAGCGACTCCGAAACGCTGGTTGAAAAGTTCAGGAAAGCCGGCGTAAAGGCGGAGCTCTACGTCGGCGAGGGCATGTTCCACGTATTCCCCGTTTATCAGCTCTTCCCCGAGGCACAGAAAGGTCTGAAAGCGGTTTGCGCTTTTATAAAAGGCGAATACGAACTGTAATATCGGAGTTAACGTAAAAGCAAAGGACCGCGGTCTGCGGTCCTCTTTTTTTATCTGTTTTTGATTTCCGTGCGAAGGTACCCGATCAGCCACCGGAAGATGCGGAACAGCTTTTCAATCATCGTTTCCCGTTGGTACGGGGCGTTTGTGCCTTTACCCATATAGCAGCCGATATTGCAGCTTTCAATGGGGTTCCCGAAGAAATCCTCGGCGCAGGAGTCGTCCATCCGATATCCCGTGCCGATCAGCGGAGAACCGGTACAAAGCGTAAAAGAATCCGGATCTTCTGCGTCCATGCCGGTAAAACCGGGCAGGGTGTTGTATTTCGTACCCGCCAGCAACCCGGAAACACAGTTGTAATAACAGTTATCGGAGATCACGTTGCCGTTTGTGAAATACGCTGCGAGATCCGTATTCAGGCGGTAACCGTCTTCCATCACGATGATGTTGTTCACGAAATAGGAATCGTAAAGGCCGTCGAAGTCAAATCGCTGCGAGCCCACGATGGTATTGTTATAGAACAGCATCTCTTTTTCGCCGGGACCGCTGCACAGCTTGTTGCGCCCCTTATTGTCGTTCACCGAGAGGCAATAGCGCACCACGTTGCCCACCTGCGGGCTGGTTTTTGCGTTGTTGCACATGAAGCGGACGTTATCGTGCGAATAGATATACTGGTAAACGCAGTGATTTGACTGTGAATCGAAATCAACGGTCATACCGTCGCCCACATTTTTCTGCCCGGCGATCTCGCAGTATTCTATGGTGGAATACTCGCTGCCCCAGAACCACGCGGCGGCGGTAAAATACAGCACTTCGCCGTTTTCATCCACGCCCTCGCCCTGACAGCAGTCGATCATGCGGCAATGCGTGACCAGAGCGTTTTTGCAGATACCCACGATGATCGCCTCGGCGTCCATATCGTGAAAGAAGCAGTTCTCCACCAGCGCGTTTTCATTGTAGACCGGACCAAGCTCGCTGAATTCGTCGTCGTTCCAAGGGCTGCCGAGTCTCGTGTCATACGCGCCCCAGAGGCTGACACCGTTGCCGCAGTCGTAGAACTCGCAGCCGGTAACCGTAAGGCCGTTCACCGGATAAAGCGTTCTTGCGGGCAGGCCCTTCACCATCACGCAGGCTCTCGCAGGCGCGGCGCCGCCGGAAAGCGGGTCGCGGTCGTTCACCTTATGATTCTGGATATTGTGGATCGAAAGATCCCGCAGCGTGATACCTTCGCTTTCACGGGTGAGCGCGTCGATCCATATGCCGCCTCCGTTCGGCGCGGTGATCTCAAGCCCCGAAACGATGACCCGGGAGCAATCGAACAGGCGCATCACTTCGGTTTGCGCTTCCGTAGTGAGCAGCGGCTTCTCCCCTTCCCCGTAAGACGATATCAGGATCGGCATTTCCGGCGTGCCCACGCAGTTTTCGAACCGCAGGCTGCACTCGTATACGCCGCCGCAGCGGAACAGCACCCGGTCCCCGGGCTGCAGCGTGATGCTGTCCAGCACCGGCACGGTGCGCCAGGCGGTTTCGGGCGAGAGGCCGTCGCCTGTCTCGTCGCTTCCGTTAAGGCTGTCGATATAATACGCCGTGCCCGCGGCGCGTACCGGCATTACAGGCAGAAAAGCCGAAACCGTAAGCACAGCGCACAGTAGGCAGGCAAGCGCTTTTACAAAGCGTTTCATTTCAGGAACAGCACGGCGGCAGCGATCACAAACTGCGCCGCGTAATAGGAAACGTGGTTGGTGATCACGTCCACCGGGCGGTTCTTGCCCTCGCCGAAATAGGTGCCGGAGAGGATCAGGTCGGAAATAATGAACAGCGCGCCGCCGACAGCCATCACCACGAGGTGCGTATTCTCTTTCAGGCCGGCAAACAGAGCCGCAAAGAACGCGAAAGCCGCCATGAAGAACAGCACAGCCCCGTAAAGAGTGGAGATGATCTTATAATCGCCGTAGTGCAGCTTCATGGCCTTTTCGCCGAAGAACACCACCAGCGCGGCGATCACCGCAACGCCCAGCGCAGGCAGAATGGCAACGGGTTTGAACTGCGTAACGCCGGAAACCACGGCGCCGCAATAGAAGAAATGCCCGATCGCAAACATCAGGAAGCCCATCTTCGTGTAGAAATCCTCATCTTCCTTATAGCAGAATTTGAGATCCAGCCAGATATCGCCGAACAGGCCGAACAGCAGCCCGCCGCCGATGCAGAACGCGAACACCGAAAAGCCCTTTGCAAGGCAGGCCGCGCTCCAGGCGAGAATGAACATGGCGCTCACCAGAGATTTCAGCACCGTTGCCTTCGCGCTGCACTTTTTAACGCGCTGCGAAAGGAAGGCACACAGAGCGATCACGCCGAGAACGACGCATACGATAAACGGGATCATGGAAGCGGTAAACATAAAACTCTCTCTCCTTCTTTTTACCGGCGAACCGGCTTTTCATTCTGATTTTAGCATCCCGCGCCCCTTTTTTCAATAGAAAAATATGAAATCACGCGCTGCGGCAAAGCAAACCTTTACAAAACGGTGATGATATATTATAATGGATAAAGAAAACGTTGAAGGAGGTTCCATATGCTGAACGACGCCATCCGCATGATCGCCGCTGCGGTCTGCTGCGATCAAAAGCGGATCTCGATACCGGTAACGCCGCACCAAGCGCTGGGCAGCGTAAACCTTCTGCTGCTGCAGCTTGCCGCGCATTCTGAGATCTCGGAGGCGGGCGAAGCGCATATCACCGTCATCCCCCGTACGCCGGACGTTTCCGCTCCCCGGTTCGGCACGCTTCCCCGCGAGCTGTTCTTTCTGTTTGCGGGGCTTTGCGCGAAACTGAATCTTGTACGGCAGGTGAACGCCGTAGAAGAAGGCGTTTCAGAAGATGAGCTGGATGCGCTTTCTCGGGCGCTGGACGGCGTGCTCGTTTACGCGATAAAAAAGGACCGGATCCTTCTGAGCAGCTTTACATCAACAGAAAGTCCCGATCTCGAAATCGCCGTGCCCGAGGCGTTTGCCGCCGGGCTCCTGCTCGGAGCGTGCATGAGCGAACGGGACACGGTATTCCGTTTGGAACGATACATGGATATGCCCGCCGTGCAGACGGCGGTACGCGCGATCAACGAATTCGGCGGCAGCGCGGAAGAAACCGACGGCAGCCTTACCGTACACACCCTGCGGGGCCGTTTTGACGAAAAAACAGGCAGACGCATCAAAAAGAAAGACACACAATGCAGCTGATCATCGCCGAAAAGCCGAGCCTTGCCCGCAACATCGCGGGGGCCATCGGGGACCTTGTGAAAAAAGGCGCATATTTTGAAGGGAAAGGGTACCTTGTGACGTGGGCGTTCGGGCACCTCTTTTCGTTATACGATATCGAGGATTATACCGGCGCGCAAAAAGGGCAGCGCTGGCAGATGGAGGGGCTTCCCTGCTTCCCGCCAGAATTCCGTTTCAAGCTGCGTCCGGGCGACGACGGCAAACCGGACGCGGGCGTCGTAAAACAGTTCGATACGATCAAGGCGCTTTGCGAACGGGCGGACGTGGAAAGCATCGTGAACGCAGGCGACGCGGACCGCGAGGGCGAGATCATCGTGCGGCTCGCCGTGATGCACACCGCGGCGGGCGCCAAGCCCTGCCTGCGCCTGTGGCTGCCGGATCAGACCGACGAGACCATCCGCACCGCGCTGAAGGACCTCAAAAGCGATAAGGATTACGATCCCCTTGCCGACGAGGGCTTTGCCCGCACCTATATCGACTGGCTATACGGGGTGAACCTGACCCGCATCGCCTCGCTGAAAAACGGCACGCTGCTTCGCGTGGGGCGCGTGATCGTGCCCATCGTAAAGGCGATCTACGACCGGGACATGGCGATACGTAATTTCGTGCCCGAAAAGTACATTGCGCTGGTGAGCAACGCCGAAACGCTGGGCGTGCCGGTGCTTCTGACTTCAAAATACAAATTCCACAACACCGCCATGGAGCGGGCGAAGCGCGCAGCCGAGCTTATGAACGCCGCGGGCGCGGTGGTTACCGACGTTAAAACGAAAAAAGAAACGCTGAACCCGGGCAAGCTGTTTTCGCTTTCAAAGCTGCAGAATTTTTTAGGCAAAAAGTATAAGATGCCGATGGACGAAAGCCTTGCCATCGCGCAGAAGCTCTACGAAGAGGGCTACCTTACCTACCCCCGCACCAATTCCGAATACCTCGCCACGGCGGAAAAGGACAAGATCAAAAAGATCGTGGATATCGTTGCGGGCATGCGTTACCCCGTGGCGTTCACCGATAAGAAAACCGTTTTCGACGACAGCAAAATTGAATCGCACTCCGCATTGACGCCCACCACGAAGATCCCGCCCGCAAACAAGCTCAGCGAGCGCGAAAAGCTGGTGTATTCCGCCGTGTTCCGCCGGTTTGTGATGGTGTTCTGCAGCGAACCGTGCGTTGCGCGCAAAACAGAGCTGCAGATACAGGTGGGCAAATACGAGGATTTCACCGTGAAGGGCACGGTGATCCTGGAGCAGGGCTGGATGAAATTCGACGACACGCCCAGAACGGACAAGCTGCTGCCCAACGTTCAGAAGGGCGACGCGATCAACATCGACTTTCAACCGAAGGAAAAAGAGACCTCCCCGCCGAAGCACTACACCATTGAAACGCTGAACAACTACCTGAAGAACCCGTTCAGAGACGAGAAGAAACAGGCGGAAAACGAAGACGACGCCGAAGAATACCGCGCCGTGTTCGAGGGACTGGAGCTTGGTACCGAGGCAACGCGCACCGGTATTATCGAAAACGCGCTGAAGAGCAGATACATCGATCTGAAAAAAGACGTATATACGATTCTGCCGGACGGAGAATTTCTGATCGAATCGCTTTCCCGCATGCACATCTCAATGGACAAATACAAAACCAGCACTCTCGGCAAGGCCCTGAAGCAGGTATACCACGGGAAGATCACAGTTCGGGACGCCGTAAAGCTGGCGGAGGACGAGATAAGCGCCGTGTTCAGAGAGCCGGTGAACGATCCCGCTTCGCCCGAATGCACCGGCTTTGCGGGCGACAGCGCAGGCGTTTGTCCGTTATGCGGCGGCGAAGTAAAGCGCGGCAAATTCAGTTATTACTGCACAAACAAAGAAAATAAATGCCCGCTGAAGATCCCCGCCGTGCTCTGCGGCAGAAGCATCACCCCGCCCGAGGCGGCGAAGCTGCTCACCGAGGGCAAAACCGAAGAACTCACCGGTTTTACGTCAAAGGCGGGCAAGCCCTTCAGGGCGGCGCTGAAGCTGGAGGACGGAAAAACGGCGTTCGTATTTGAATAGTGGCCAGTGGCCAGTGGTTAGTGACCAGTGGCCAGTGGTCAGTGGTTGGTGGTTTGTGACCTGTGGCCAGTGGTCAGTGGTCGGTGGTTTGTGACCTGTGGCCGGAATTTTATGAGTGAAAACCGCCGTGCAGCGTTCGCTGCACGGCGGCGTTGTTATTGTTTGGATATGGGTTTATACGGGACCTGCCCAGCCTTCGGAGAGGACTTCAAGCCCAACGGCTTTTCTCAGCAGCAGGCGGGCGTCGGCGCCTGTCACACGTCCGTCCCTGTCCACGTCTGCGGCGGTAATCTGCTTATCCGTAAACGGAATGCCATCGTCATGCATGATATCCACGGACATGCGCAGCGCAAGGCGCGCGTCTGCGGCGGTGATATTGCCGTCGCCGTCGATATCGCCGAACAAGCCTTCTTCACCGGAGGAACCGATATCCCTGTATACGGCCTTTACTTCCACGTTCAGATCGCCCATCACGAAGGTGGTAACGGTTGAAGTAACGTCCGCAAGGGTGATATTGCCCTTTACGACCTCCCACTTATCGAAGGCCTTGCCCTCGGGCGCGGCGGAGGCGGTAACGGTTACGGTTTCGCCCTTTGCCGCGGTACTCTTATCGGCGGTACCGGAGGTAACGGTCACACTGTGCTTCTCAGACGGCAGATCCTTATAGGCGGCCTTTACTTCCACGTCCAGATCGCCCATCACGAAGGTGGTCACGTTGGCGGTTACGTCTGCGAGGGTGATTCCGCCCTTTACAACCTCCCACTTATCGAACGCCTTGCCCTCGGGGGCCGCGGCGGCGGTGATCGTAACCGTTGTTCCCTTTGTTGCGGAGGAGACGCTGGCGGTACCGTCCGTTACGGTGACGGTATGGAAGATATCCTTAAACACGGCTTTTACTTCCACGTCCAGATCGCCCATCACGAAGGTGGTGGTGGCTTTCGAGGCGTCCGCAAGTGTGATATCGCCCTTTACGACCTCCCAACGGTCAAACTCTTTGCTCTCGGGAACGCTTGCGGTGATGGTTACGGTGGTTCCCTTCGCGGCGCTGCTTACGCTGGCGGTACCGTTCGCTACGGTAATGCTGTGGGTCGCGGGCGGCTCGGCGGCGGGCTTTGCGGAAACCGCGGCGGACATTGCGCTGGCAAGCTCGCCGAGCTCACTCTCGTTCACGGCGACGACCTTATAATAATAGGTTTCGCCGGGGGTAAGGCCGGTATGCGTATAGCTTGTTTCGGCGGTGGAGCCGATCTTTACGTAATCGCCGCCTATCATGCTGTATACGTCGTAGCGGGTGGCGTGTTCTGCGGCGTCCCAGGTCACGGTGATCGCGCCGGGCGCGTTGGAGGCTGCTGCGAGGCCGGTGGGCACGGGCGGCGCTGTCGGGCGCTCAAGCTGCGGAAGTTCCTGATAATGTCTGGCAATACCACAAACGGTACATACCAGATAATCCGTGTAACCGGGCGCATCGTAGGTAGGCGCTCTGCCTTTTACCTCCTGCCAGCGGTGTGCGTCACGACCCTCGCCGCCAAAGGTTTGTTCGGTAGTATAGCAACCGCAGACGCAGCTCATATAATACACGTTTTCGGTTGTGCAGGTGGCGGGCACGGCAATGAATGTCTTTGATTTTTCCTTTACGTCGTAGCTGTGCGTATGACTGCAGATAAGCAGCATGCTCCTGTAACCTGTATCCGCATTCGCAACGGCATTGATTCCACCGGTAAATGCGGTGCGGGAAGAAGCGGTCTGCCCGAGTTTCAGGGTGTAAGAGGAGGCGCTGTTTACATCGATATCGCCTGATACCGGTTCAACGATTTTTTGCGGATACCGTTCGTCACCATACAGGCTGTTGACCTCCAGCGTACCGTTCAGGCACTGCAGTTCGCCGAAAATACCGTATGCTTTATCCGCTACGATATCCTGATTCGGATTGAGAACGATATTCAGTTTGCCGCCGTTCATATCGAGCACTGCCGCGCCGGTGCAGTATACGCCGTATTGCTCTCTGAACGCTTCGCAGCTGTTCTTCAGAGTCAGCGTTCCACTGCCTGTGAAACGTATGTTGCCATCCGCTTTGAGCGCTGCCGCTGCGTTTTTATATGTCACTTGCTCCGTCGTGTTTGTAATTCTGCTGGCGCCGAGCACGCAAACGGTCAGGTCGCTCTTGGAATAGATCACAGCATGTGGAGCGCTGCCCTTATAACACGCCTCCATCTCGCCGATATAGTTGTTCAGTGTGAGCGTATCGGTCAGATAATCATAGCTGAGACCCTTCGCCGCGAACTGCGCCATATTATCATCGGAAAGCTGTGTGTCGCCCACGTAGATATCGTAGTAGCGGCCAGGCATTTTCAAAACCTTTGAATAGACCTTTCCATCAACGCCCTGTTTGAAGTAGACGGCAGCGTCCTCATTATAGTTTTCAATACTCAGGGAGTCGTACACCTTTCCGTCGAGGCTGAAGAACAGCGTCTCACTATTGATCCCCGGAATTTTAAAGCTGAAATACTCCGGTTCTGATACAAGCGTAAGGCTGTTCGGCGCAACCTGATCGCGGATCACCTTAACGGTTCCCCGCTCAGCGATCGGTTTGAACTTATACGCGTTTTCTTTTTTATTAAATACGGTGGATGCTTTGAGCACGTCGGTGAGCGTAAAATCTTTGACAAAGGCGTTATCCACCGGCTCAAT
>JAFRSZ010000190.1 GCA_017439205.1 Clostridia bacterium | reverse complement strand
TTTACCCTGACCCGCAGGAGGAATACGTCGCCTATCAGTGGCTTACGGTGACGGCGCCGGGCAAGAGCAGCCTGGCGGAAAACTGCAGGGCCGCAGGCGTCAATTTCGTTGATACGGACGGCATCACGGCGGATGACGGCAGCCTTTGCCCCTTCTGCGGCAAGGATCATTCCGGCAATCTGTGGCAGAAATTCATCGGTTTCCTTCACAGGATCCTTTATTTCTTCGCGCATTTGTTCGGCAGAAAATAATCTTTTTAATTCCAAAAAGGGAAAATGACCGTTTTTTTTGAAGAACGTAAATAATTTTTTCGCCGTTGCGATATCTCTGGCGCTTGCCGTTTGCGCGGTTTTCGCGTTTTCCGGCTGCGAAGGCAGCAGGGAGGCAGCGCGTGCCGTCGTTTATGAGGATATGCAGGCTTCGTTTGAACGATCGGGGCTGCGCTCCGCCAATATAGGGATCTTTTCAAAAACGGAGAAGGACGGCAGCGTTTCCTACGGGGAATGCGGCAGCGGCGTGATTTTCAAGAGAGAGGGGAACGTATATTACGCCCTGACGGCCGCGCACGTCGTAAGCGTGGAAAACGCAAAACTGCTGGTTTTTACAACGAATACCGATATGAAGACGGAAACGGTCCTTCCCGGAACCGATTTACAGCGTACTCGCCGGGGAGGTCTATGATGCCATACATCCCGCCGAGATCGAGTACGTCAGCGCCTGGGATGACCTTGCTGTGATTCGTTTTTCAACCGATGAAGCTCTGAATGTGATCTCAATCGCGGATGCTGACCCCAATAAGGATGACAGGATCCTGTGCGTAGGCAATCCGCAGAACGAATGGTTTGCGGTGTCCTACGGCAAGGTGACCTCTGGCATCGAGAAGTTCGGCGAAACGCACGGCTATTCGAGCAACGCCATGAAGCATACCGCATATATGCAGGTGGGCAGCAGCGGCGGGGCCGCGATCAACGAGCGGATGCAGCTGGCCGGTATCACGCCGGGCGGGTATTATTCCGCCGACGGCGCGAGGTTCCGATACGGGGTGCTGATCCCCGCAAGCGGAATCGGGATCTGCCTTGCGGAATGGGCCGCGCAGGGCTGACGGCATACCGTCCGTTGAACTTTTTGCAGCCGATCCCGCAAAAGATAAGAAGTCCGGTCAGGTCATCCGTCGGGAGCGCTGCGCAGACAGCCTGCGCAGCAGCTTTTACATTGGCGAGTACGTTTCGGAAGAGGATATCAAAGTAAAGCCGGCGCACGGCGTGCTGACGCTGTGGATCCCGAAGAAGGAAGAAAAGCCGAAGCTGCCCGAGAAAAAGACCGTTGACATCGAAGGGTGAGGCCGAAAAAAACGGTATTGCCCGGTGCCGCCCCGTCGGAAACGACGGGGCGTTTTTCCGTATCGCGGTCTGCCGCGCTGCGGGGTCGACGAAACCTTATATGCCTCGGTCAACTGGCCTGCAATGTGAATTGTATGTTGTTTTTGCAACAGGTGTTTATTTTTGCATATTTCTTCTCTGTTTTGCTTATTGGAAATCCACTTAAATTTTGCTATAATTTGATTTGAATTATACTATTCTATTGGAGGCAATCGATTATGAAAAAAGTGCTCAGCGTGCTTCTTGCCGCCCTTATGCTTCTTCCGCTTGCGGGACTTTGCGCCTCCGCCGCGGAAACCACAGTGAATATCTACGTGGTCGGCTCACAGGAGATCTACCGGTTCAACGAGGACGGCACGAGGACCGAGATATTCGACGACGGCGATTATCTGACCTCGCTGCTGCCGAACCTGATCTCTCCCGCGCTCAAGGGGATCGCCACCGGCGACTGGACCGAATACGCCGATACGGTGCTCGCCGGCATCATGCCCGCCTTTGAGGGCTTTACGCCGAATCCCGACGGCACCATGCCCGAAAACACCGGCATCCGGTGGAGCTGGAGCTACGACACGCTTGCCCCGACGTCTCCCGTTACATGGGACGGCATCAAGCTGCGCGCCTATTTCTTTTTTCCGGACGTGCGTTATTCCCCGCTTGTGCTTGCCGATCAGCTCAATGAATACATTGAGGCGGTCAAACGCAAGACCGGTGCGACCAAGATCAACCTTCTCAGCCGCTGCGAGGGCTGCAGCATCGCGCTCGCATATCTGGTGAAATACGAGCGGCCCAAAGATTACGCCGGCGTCAACAGCTTTCTTATGCTCGACGGCGCCATGAACGGCATCGGCTATATGGACGCTCTGTTCAGCGGCAACGTGGTGCTGCCGAACGAGACCGTCGCCCGTTGGGCGCGCACCTATCAGCTCGATGAGCTCACCGTGGAAGAGGGCTCCACCATGGATAAGCTGATCGCCTTCGCGCGCGATCTGGTGCAGGCGCTGTATGAGACCCACACTCTGAGCGTACTCACCATGCCCATCCAGAGCCTTTACGACCAGCTCAAAGATAACACCATCCAGCCCATCATCAAAGCCTGGTGGGGCGTGTCCCTGACCCACGTCTCCACCGTAAACGCGCATTTTGAGGATTACCTTACCTATATCTTCAACGAGCCGGGCGACGCCGAAAAATATGCGACCATCATCGCGCTTGCCAAAGACTTCCACTATAATATCCAGCTCCACAACGACGAGATCGTGCTGGAAATGGTCGAGAAGGGCATCCCGGTGAACATCGTCGGCGAATACGGCTTCCAGCAGTACCCGCTGTATGAGGACGCGGAGCTTTTGGGCGAGCACCAGACCGGCCTGCGCGAACAGGCCTTCGGCCCCACGGTCTCCACTGTAGATGGTACGCTTTCCGAGAAATATATCAACAGCCGCGTTGCCGAGGGCAAGGGCAAATATATCTCCCCCGATAAGCAGATCGACGCCTCCACCTGCCTGCTGCCCGACAACACCTGGTTTATCAAAAACGTGGACCACAGATACACCGAAGCTGTGCACCTGCTGATCACCGATCTTGTCGACAACCCCCGCTGCACTGTTGATACGCTCGGAACTTACGGCCAGTTCCTTAACGCCAAGGATCAATACGTGCTGGAACCGCTCAAGGAGGTTAATGATAACGATATGCAGTGGGACGCTTCCGAGCCCGGCGTTGCCGGTGAAAACGTGTTCAGAACGCTCGGCAGCCTGCTGGTGAAGATCATCACCTGGGTGCGCGAATTCATCACGGGCATCGTCGCCCACGCCAGAGGCACGGCCGAACCCATCGTCTGAGCTGTCGATCTCCAAAATCAACTATCCCCGTCCGGCTTTTTTGCCGGGCGATTTTTTGTTCCGGAGGGGCTTCTCCGCTTCCCCCGCCAACGGGTTCTGTTGACTTTATGAATAAACGATGTTATAAGAAAAAGCGGATATTCGGCGCGCTGCGTGAAAGCGCCGGCCGGTCCGATCTCATTTTGAAAAGGCGAAACATCATGTTGCAGCAAGTCTTCGCATTTCTTCTGGCCGTTCTGACGCTTCTCAGCGGCAAGGTGGCGCCCGTTCTGGGTTCCACGGACGCCGAGCCGATCGTTGCGGCGCAGCGGGACTATCGCTTTGATCAGGATGCGTTTCTGCTGGGCGCATACTGCTTCAGGGTGGACGAGCATTTTGAAGAGACCCGCGCGTGGATCAAGGAGGCCGGCCTGCAGTTTACCGTCGCCGGCAGCGCGTTCATATTTACCAATATGTATGAACCGGATACGGGAAAGGAAGCCTCGTTTACCGTCTCCTTCCCCGGCGCGAAGCGCATCACCGTTTACCGCATGGGCGAGAAGACCGTGATCGACGGCAGCACGATGCCCCTGACGCTCGAAAACCGCGAGGGTGTGTTCGTCACGGTGGAGGGATAAGTCCGGCCCGGTTTGCCGATATCATTTCCCGCATATGCCGCAGGCCCTTTGAAGTAAAAACAATACCTCCCATGATACGATCTTCCGGTGTATCATAGGAGGCTTTTTTCTGTTATTCAACGGTTTTGAGCAGTAACGATAACGTATTTATGTAAGCTTTTCTTTTGTAAAAGCAGTCGCCTGCGTTTACTTTTTAGTATAGGTCAGGATCGAGCCGGTGTCGGTATCCTTCATCGTAAGGTTGTCGCCGTCGATGGTATACTCCCAGATCTGCGTTGTGGACGCGCCCTCGTAGGTGTTCTCAACGGTTTCGCCCTTGTCGGCATAGGTGAAGTTCATGAGCATGCCTTCGCCCGCGTCCCATACGCCCTTGCCGT
>JAFRSZ010000189.1 GCA_017439205.1 Clostridia bacterium | reverse complement strand
ATATACGCTCGCGTACGCTCACGTGCGATATGATATGAATTCCTTTTTCTCGTCCCGAAGGGACATATCGCGCCGAAGGCTTCTCGCATCCCGAAGGGATATATCGCGAATTCCGAAAGGAATTCATATCGCTGTCGGGCATAGCCCGACAAATCCCAATTTTCACCCTTTTACTCCCCTTCCACCGTCACGGTGCAGCTCTTTCTGTACTGCCCGTCTTTGGTCACGGCGAAGATCTTTGTTTCACCGGCGGCCACCGCGGTGACAGTGCCGGAAGCGTCCACAACGGCGACGCTCTCGTTTTCACTCAGCCATATGATATCCTTTATGGTGGCGTCGGCGGGCGTTACGGCGGCGGAGAGGACGGCCGTTTCTTCAGGCTTCAGCACGAGCGTTTCAGGCGTAAGGGTAACGCCCTTTACAGCTACGGTCACATAGACCTCACACATATCGAAGTAAACGGTACCGTCGGTAAACGTGAGCGTAACGGTGACCATCGCGCTGTACGGGCTGGCGCTGACGCCGTCCATCCTTCCCTTTTCGTCCACGGTGAGGAAATCAGGATCGGACGAACGGAAGCTGACCGTATAATCGGCGTCGGTTTTCCCTTCGGGCAGGTTGACGGTGTATTTCAGGTTTTTATGTCCGCCGGGCTTTATCTGCAAAATCTTGTTCTCTACAAAAACGCCGTCGCGCCAGATCCGGTAGCTGCTGCTCCGGTCCATAAAGCAGCCGCACTCGCCTTCCCCGATATCGGCAAAGTCCCCTGTAAAGGTACCTGAGGCGTCCGCTCTGTATTTGCGGATGATGCGAAGGTTCGTCAGAAGCCCGTTATAACCGTTGATCTCGGCATAAATATCCAGCCCCACGGGGAGGACCCGCGCAGAGGCGTTTTCAATCACCGCGCCGAAGGCGTTATCGAGCGTCTGACTGAAGGTTTTATCATCCGTTTCGAGACCGTCAAACGCCTGCGCGCCGAAGGAAAGCGTGATCTGAAAAACGCCCGCGTCCGTTTTATCGGCGGTATAGCTCTGAGCCTCGGGCAGTCCCGCATCGAGAAGCGCGCCGAACAGCGCGGCGGCGGGACCCTCCTGCGAGAGATCGGCAGAATGCTCCTTCGCGAGCCGGTCGAAACGGTCTTTCAGCTTACTGTTCTGCGCATCCGTAAACGCGCCGATCACGGTTTCGCAGCTCCACGCTTCTTCTGTCGGCTCAACGTGATAGCGGGCGTCGCCCTTAATAAGGATCAGCTTCTGGTTCACGAGCCTTGCGGCCTCTTCAAGAGAACCGGGAAACGGGTCCGCGAAAACGGGCTGGAGCTCTTCCGCCTCGGGGATCGGCTCTTCGGCGGGCTTTTTGAGAACGTGCCCCGCGATCGCCGCAGCCGCGGCAAGAAGCGCGATCACAACGACCGCGGCAATGATCTTTTTTTTCAAAGCAGGATCTTTTTTATCTTTTTTCATGAAACAGGCTCACATTCTGAAGTTATCAGGGCATAAATACGTCGTCGTCGGAAACGTAATCGTCGGGCATGATGAAGGGCTTCATGAAATTGATCGTGTATTCCACCGCCCACTGACCTTTCGCGCCGCGCCAGTTATGGGAATGCGGCTCGATGGAGAGCATGCCGTTGTAGTTCGCGATGTAGAGAAGCGCCATCACCGCGCTCCATTTGGTGGTATCGAGCCCGGCGGGAGAATCGTCGTAGGTTTCGCCGTTGATGCGCAGGTTGCCCTTGATATGGACGTGGTAAACGCGGTCTTTCCAGTCGCGCAGCACGCGAAGGTAATCCTCGCCGCGGTTGATCGAATGGGAGGTATCGAACTTTATGCCGAGCTCCGGCAGCGCCCCGAGAACGACGGTCCATGCCTTTTCTTCGCATACGAAATTCGCCCAGTCGCAGTTATACACGGCGATCTTTACGTTTTTGCCCCTTGCGTAATCGAGAAGCGTTGAAAAATAACCGATGGCCAGTTGGCAGTTTTCGTAAAAGCTTTTGCCCTCTACGGCGTTGCAGCCGGTGTTGAAGACCGGGCAGCCCACTTGATGCGCAAGGTCGATCAGGTTTTTATCGTGCTGCAGGGCCTCGGGGATCACGTTGCCGTTTTCGTCAAGACGGGTCATGCCCCAGCGGCCGATCGCGCCGACCTTTACGCCGTATTTTTCGGAATTCGCCTTGATCTCCGCGGCGCGGGCAAGCACCTCGGCGGAATCGTAATTGTAATTGATGCAGTATTCCACAGCCTTTAAGCCGAGCTTTTGCACCGCCTGAAAATGGCCCTCATCCCAACCGTTGATAATACCAAGTACCATAGTATGCTCTCCTTCTGAATCGTTTGTTGATTTCATTATATTATCAAACCGCCGCTGAATCAAGCGGTTTTTTGTGAATTTGGAGCCGTGAGGTTGAATTGTGAGGATTTGTGTGGTAAACTGAAATAAGACAAATTGGAATTTATCGTTCAATTCGGAATTCGTAATGCGGAATGCGGAATTGTAAAATCATTAACAATGAACAATTAACAATGAACAATTTCGGAAAACACTTCGTGTTTTGATCATAATAAATAATCTCCGCTCTCTGCGTTTCCTTCTCCGCCCTGATAATAATTCCGAATTACGCATTCCGAATTCCGAATTAAATATATCCCGATAAACTAAAATCTTACACCACAAGGAGGACCTCGCCATGCTCCGCATCCTTCGCGCTCTGATCTCCGTTTTTCTCACGCTTGAGCTTCTGATTGCCGGTATCGTATCGGGCGGGAGCGTCAGAAAAGAAATGCCCGCGTTAGAGGCGCGGGGCGTGTGCGCCTATGTGGACCCGATGATCGGCACCGGGGGCATCCCGTGGATGTGCGGCATGCTGAGCCCTGCCGCTTCGGTGCCGTTCGGCTGCGTCCACGTGGGGCCCGACACCTCGACCGTCGGCGGGTTCACGAAGGTAAAAACCAACACCAGCGGCTATTATTATGAGTTCAGGCATATGCTCGGCTTCAGCCTCGGCCGACTCTCCGGCACCGGCGCAAGAGATTACGGCATGTTCCGCGTGACGCCCACCGCCGGGAGCAAAAGCCTGCCGCCGGAGGCAGCCGCGTATTCGCACAACAGTGAGGTTGCCGAACCGGGCTACTACGCGGTATATCTGCCGGGCGACGCCTGCCTTTGCGAAATGACCTCCACCGACCATGCCGCGCTGCTCCGCTTTACCTACGATACCGCGAAAAACGCGGGGCTGTATATTGACGCGGCGTCTTCCATCAGCGGCGACGGCATCAAAACCGCGTCGATCTCCGCCGACCCCGCGAACCGACGGATGACAGCCGAGGCAACGCTTTGGGGCACGTTCACCGACCGATACGGCGGCATGCCGGTATATTTATACGCAGAGTGGGACCGCCCCGCGCAGAGCGTTTCCGCCTGCACCGAACAGGGCGCGTTTGACGGTCAGACCGCAGCCGAAGGCGAAACCACGGCCGGTATCTATCTGAATTTCGGAAACTGCGAAGCGCAAAGCGTAACGATACGCATGGGCGTCAGCTTTGTGAGCGTGGAAAACGCGAAAGAGAACCTGCTTGCCGAAACCGGCGGCAGTGATTTTGACGACGTGCGCAACGCCGCGGAGCATGCCTGGGAAGAACGCCTCTCGGGGATCGCGATCGAAGCGGACGACAAAACGAAAACGGTTTTTTACACCGCCCTTTACCACGCGATGCAGATGCCGACCGATTACACGGACGTGAACGGCGAATACCCGGGCTTTGACCGGCAGGTTCATACCGCCGAGGGCTTTACCTACCGCAGCGATCTGAGCCTTTGGGACACCGCGCGCAACGCGCATTCGCTGTATACGCTGATCGCGCCCGACATACAGAGAGACAGCGTAAAAAGCCTGCTGCTGATGGCCGAGCAGGGCGGCGGCCTCCCCCGCTGGCCGATGGGGATCGGGGAATCCGGCTCGATGTTCGGCAACCCCGCGAATCTCGTGCTGGCAGAGAGCTACGTGAAGGGCCTGCCCTTTGACGCCGAAAAGGCGTACGCCTATATGAAACAGGCGGTTGAATCCGATTCTACCCGTGAAGGCGCTTCTCTTTACAACACTTACGGCTACCTGCCGGACGACCTGATCGAAAGGTATTCGGTTTCCAAAACGCTGGAATACGCGTGGGAGGACGCCGCTGTGGCCGCAATGGCCGAAGCGCTCGGTCATACCGACGAAGCCGCGCTTTACCGTCAGCGGGCGCAGAATTACCGCAATCTGTGGGACGCTGGAACCCTCTATTTCCGCCCGAAAAACAGCGACGGGAGCTGGGGCAGGCTCATCCCTTACATGCATTCGTTTATCGACGATATCTTCGGCACTTCGCTGATAAGGGCTTACTGCGAAGGCAGCGCCCGCCAGTGGCGATGGAGCGTTCAGCAGGACCCGCAGGGGCTCATCGAGCTGTTCGGCGGGAGAGATAACTTCGTGAAGGAGCTGAACGCCTTTATGGAGGATACCTCCGTAAAACGCGCCGCCGTCGATCCCGGCACCGGCTACTGGATCGGCAATCAGCACGATATCCACACGCCGTATCTGTTCTGCGACGCGGGCCGCGCCGATCTCACGCAGAAGTGGGTGCGCTGGACGCTCTCTAACCGCTTCAGCACCGATATCGACGGGCTTGACGGCAACGACGACGGCGGCACGCTGAGCTCCTGGTACGTCTTTTCGGCGCTCGGGTTCTACCCCATTGCCGGCACCGACCGCTACTATATCGGTTCGCCGTGCGTTGAAAGCGCCGCGATCGCCCTTGAAAACGGCAAAAAGCTGAACGTGCGGGCGATAGACCAGAGCGAAAAGAATATTTACGTAAAAAGCGTGACGCTGAACGGCAAGCCGCTTGCCGAGCCGTATCTGACCCATGCCGAGATCATGAACGGCGGAGAGCTTGTTTTCACGATGAGCGACAAAGCGTGATCATTTTTTCCTGAGAGTACGATTCATTCCCGAAAACGGGTCGTTCATTCCGTTTTGCTTGCATACCGCCCGCAGATATGTTAAACTGTGCGTGAACAGATTTGAAGGGAGCGACCGGTGTGAGGATCGCGGTTTGCGACGACGAACAGATCGAAGTGGAGCATCTGCACAATCTCATAGAAAATTACGCGCTGAAAAAGGATTACCAGATCCGCATTGAATGCTTTACCTCCGGCAAAGAGCTGATCGGCCGCGACCGGTTCGATCTGTATTTTCTCGATTTTCTGATGGATGAGATGGACGGCATTCAGGTGGCGAAGGCCCTGAACGACAAATTCGGCGGCGCGGTGACGCTGTGTTATCTCACCAACTACGAAAACGCGGCAGCCAAGATCATCAACGGACAGATCTACGCCGACGGCTTTCTGAAAAAGCCGGTAGACCCGGACCTGCTGTATGAAAAGATCGACAAGTTTTATAAAACGTCGTTCTGGGGAAGGCTCGAACTGAGGCAGGGGCGCAGCTTCCGCACCGTTTACGCGAGAGATATCTTCTACATCGAGGCCAAGGGCAAGAACAGCGTGGCGTATTTCGCCGATTCGCAGGAGACCTTCACGCACATGATCTCAGACGTGGAAAAGCTGCTCTCGTCCGGCAAACTCTTCTGCAGGATCCACAGATCGTATATCATCAACATGATGTACGTTGCGTCTTACGATACGAAAACGGTAACGCTGCTGAACGGCGTGACCCTGCCGCTGAAAAACCAGAGCTTTCATCAGACGTACAGGGAGTATATGTTCAGGGAAATGCAGTAGCCTGCCCCGAAGAATAAACGGACGGATACCCGATGAAGGGGTATCCGTTTTTTTGGTGTATTCGTTAAATTGGAATTTGTCGCGCGGTTCAATTAACAATTAACAAAGAACAATTAACAATTTCGGAAAACGCTGCGCGTTTTGATTATATAGGGGAACAGCCACAATATCAGATAACACCTATATAAACCGATGGATTATAATCGGGTAAGGGCGGATTCTCACCTGT
>JAFRSZ010000188.1 GCA_017439205.1 Clostridia bacterium | reverse complement strand
GCCCGCAGGATCTTCATAATGGGGTTACGCACGGTGAGCTTTCTGGTTACGGCCGAGATCGTAGTGAACAGCAGGCACAGAAACAGAAACGTGCCGAGCCCGAGAACGAACTTCATTGTCTCGTTTTCGGTGGTCTCCAGATACGCCGTCAGCCGCTGGTATACCGTTAACGTATAAAGGATCGAAACGCCCATCATGATGAACAGCATCACGACCCATGAAAACGAAAACAGGCTGTATTTCACACGTATCTTTTTATCCCAGTCGTATTCATTGATCAGCCGTTTCATGCCTGTTCCTCCCCGCGCAGCACCGCTTTATAGCCGAGGCCTCGCACGGTAACGATCTCGAAGCCGTCGCAGTCTTTCGTTTTTTCCCGGAGTTTTGTGATATACACGTCCACGGCGCGCAGCGTGGATTCGCTGGTCCCGTCCCAGAACCGCTCCATCAGGCGTCCCCGCGTGAAGGTCTCGCCCGCATGGGAGAGCAGATGGTACAGAATGCGGAATTCACGCAGCGTGAGCGGAAGCTCCTGCCCGCCGCACCGCGCCGAGTGCGCGGCTTCGTCCATAGTAAGATTGCCCGCGGTCAGGCTCTGCCGCCTGCTCACGCCCGCGCGCCGCAGCAGCGCCTGTACGTGCCATTTGAGCTCGCTCAGCTCCACGGGTTTTGTCAGATAATCGTCGATGCCGATATCGTAGCCCTTTTCCTTGGAGCGGATGTCGTCCAGCGCCGTCAGAAAAATGATGGGCAGGTTCGGGTCGAACACCCGCAGCAGCCGCGCCACCTCAAAGCCGTCCGTCTGAGGCAGCATCACATCCGTTATCACGATATCGTAGCGCTTTCGTTCCATCAGCCGAAAGGCTTCCTCCGCGCACAGAGCGCCGTCCGCCGCAAATCCCTCTTCGGCAAAGAAAAAGCAGATGGATTCGTTCAGCGGCTTATCGTCTTCGATCAGTAAAAGATGTATCATCGGTCAGTTTCACCCGCCTCCGGTATTGTATTCATCAGTATATCATATCGGCGTCATTAATGTCTATAATTATTTTTTTCCGTTTTTCGGACGATACGGCGAAACACCCATTGTTTTTTACCCGGAAATCGTTTATACTGTAACCGAAAAAGCGCCGGTTCCCTCTGAGAACGGCGGCGCGGGAACGGAGAGACCAATGGATCGGCTGAAAAACGGCGGACACGGCGAAAAGCTGCGCAGATACCTGCGCTTTACCGGCTGCGTACAGGGCGTGGGCTTTCGCTGGCGCGCCGAAAAAGCGGCGAACGCCCTCGGCGCGACCGGCTGGGTGCGCAACGATTTCGACGGCTCCGTTTCGATGGAGCTGCAGGGCACGGAAGAGCAGATCGACGGCGTGATCCTCGCCATAGAGCGCGGCGCGTACGTGCAGATCGAAAACATGTACGTGAAAACCCTGCCGCCGCTGGACGGCGAATACGGCTTTACGGTAAAGGACGACGATTAAAAGCGTCCCCCGATATCGGGACCCGAAAACAGATGGGAGATTTATGATGATGAAAAAGCATACGGCTTGTTTATCCGTTGTGCTTTGTAATCCTGACGGATACCCTGTGCCGGTCAGGCGGTTCGGGTGGAAAAGAGCGGCGAAAAACCAACAAAATACTTAAGTGAGAGCGCCCTTCGGGGCGCGTTTTTCTTTTCTGTTTTTGTCTTGCTTTTTACCCAATTATATTGTATTCTTTATATGTAAGAAAAAAAGGATCGGAGGGAGTTTCATGTTTCAGAACGTCGTTGCGTTCATTACGGCGGTCACAGCGTTTCTCACTTCACTGGGGCAGCTGATCTTTACGCCCAACGTGATCCGGATCGATTTCAACAGCGTCGTTGACGAGATCCGCCCCGTTCACAACGTCGGCAGGATGCCGGAATACGAGCCCGGCAGCGAAATGAACCGTGTTTTCACCGAGGCGAACATGACCTCGTGCCGGACGCACGATATCCACGCAACCGATATCCACAATATCTTTCCCGATTTTTCCAGGGACGCCGACGACGAAAGCGCCTATTGCTTTGCGGAATGCGACAGGGTGATCGCGTCGATCGTCGATACGGGCATGGAGCCGTTTTTCCGTTTGGGGATCAGCTGGAGCGACCCGGTACGGGACCGCGAATTTCTGCTGCCGCCGGAGGACTATGTGAAATGGGCTGAGGTATGCGAGCACATCATCCTTCACTACAACGAAGGCTGGGCGAACGGGTTCCGTTATCACATTGAATACTGGGAGATATGGAACGAGCCCGAAAACAGCGACGACATTGCGGATAACCACTTCTGGATCGGTTCCGATGAAGAATTTTTCCGTCTTTACGACGTTTCGGCGAAATATCTGAAGCAGAAATTCCCGGATCTGAAGATCGGCGGCTACGGTTCCTGCGGTTTCTACGCGCTTACGAAAACGAACGCGATCAACACCGGGGCAACGCCGAGAAATCAGTATTTCGTTATCTATTATCAGAATTTTCTCAGCTACATCCAGGCGCACGGTTCTCCCATGGATTTCTTCTCGTGGCACAGTTATACCACCACCGGAAAGAACGTCCGGTACATTGAATACGTAAAAGAAAGCCTCGCGAAGGCAGGCTACGGCGACGCTGAGATCATATGCGATGAATGGAACTATAACCCCACCGAAAACGATAAGCTGGACCGCCGCTACGGCGCGAATCAGACCTCGATGCTGCTGATGTTCCAGAACGCCGGGCTCGATATGGCGCATTATTATAACGGAGACGACGACGGCACGCTCTGGTCGGGGTTGTTCGTCAACGGTCAGCCTTCCGCCGCATACTACGGCTTTTGGGCGTTCGGGCAGCTTTACCGGCTCGGCAGTCAGGCGCAGATCAAAAACCTGCGGCTCCGGGACGATCTTTACGCGGTCGCGGCGACGGGCGAAGACGGGCAGGCGCTTCTCATCGCGAACGTTTCCGAAAAAAGAGACAGGGTCCTCAAAATCGACGCGGGGGAGTATACCGCAGATAAGTGCTTTACGGTGAACGAAAACTGCGAATGGGTGGAGATACCGCTTCCCGAAAAGATCGAAAGCGGCTCCATGCTTTATATCACTTTCAAAAAATAAAAGAGGGATCAACAGCGCATGAAAATTCTCACGGAACAAAACGGCGATATGCTCCGGCTGGAATGCATCGGCAAATTCGACGCCGTTGCCGCTCCCGTTTTCAGGGAGGAAGTATCAAAAACCGATCTTTCGCAGTTCGGTGAAATCATACTGGATTTTGAAAACGTCCCCTACATCTCTTCCGCCGGTCTGCGCGAACTGCTGATCGTAAAAAAGAAGCTCGGGGCAGGGGTCCCGCTGCACGTCGAAAACGTGAGCGAAGAGGTCTTCGATATCTTCGAGGCGACCGGTTTCGCCGATTTTCTTGAACTCGAGCGCCCCGCCGCCGCTGCCGATCTCTGCGCGATGTCGTTCGGCACGTTCCTGTCGTACAAGGCCGAACACGACTGCGGGGATCCCGTCCTGTCGTTTGCGGGCAAACGGTACGCCTGGGGCGATATCAACGCCAACGCTTCCGTGATCGCCGAGGAGCTGTACAGGCTCGGCGTCAGAAAGGGCGCGCACGTGGCGCTGTGCGGCATGAACTCCGCGAACTGGGTGTTCGCGTTCTACGCCATCCAGAAGCTCGGCGCGATCGCGCTGCTGATGAACCCGCAGCTCACCGAAACCGAGATCGCGAAATTCGCCGAGATCGGCGACGTAAAGTATTTTTGTTACGGCGAGATGCCGATGATCCCCGAAATGTCCGCCGAAATGCGTGAGATCTTTATGAAAGCGGGCGTGGAGAAATTCATGAGCATCCGCAGCGATATCGATTTTTCCGAAAGGGCGGCGCCCGCCATCGACCATTACGAAGCGGTCGTGCATCCGGACGACGCCGGCGTCATGGTGTTTACGTCCGGTTCCACGGGCGTTCCCAAGGGGGCGCTGCTTTCGGCGTACAATATCCTGAGCGCCGCCTGCTCCAACGTTGAATCGCTGCGGTTGACCGCCGAAGACAAGGTCTGCCTGATCCTTCCCATGTTCCACATCTTCGGTCTGGTGACCGGGCTCTTTGCAAGCGCCGCAGCCGACGCCGAGATGATCATTCCCGGGGATCTGCGCGCCGATACCGTGATCCGTACGGTGGCTGAGAACCGCTGCACGGTGCTGCACGCCGTTCCCACGTTTTTCCTTGCGATCCTGCGGGACAGGAGCTTTGATCCGGAAAAGCTCGGCACGCTGCGTTCCACGATCCTGGGCGGCGCGTCCACAACGGAAGCCCATATGCGCCGTTTCGCCGAACTGCTCCCGAACAACCGCTTCGCTTCCTCCTACGGCATGAGCGAGATCGCGCCGATCAGCATCACGGATTACGGCGATACGCTCGATCACCTCTGCCATACCGTAGGAAAGCCCGTAAAGAACGTTCAGGTCCGCATTTACGACAGCGCCGCGGATCGGGTGTGCGAAACCGGGCAGGTGGGCGAGATCCAGGTGCAGGGCTCCAATCTGATGACCTGCTATTACAAGGCGGATCTCGAAAAGCAGTCCATCAATGCCGACGGCTGGATGAGCACCGGCGATCTCGGCGCCTTCGACGAAGACGGATATCTTCGCTTTGTGGGGCGCCTGAAGGAGCTGATCATCCGCGGCGGCGAAAACATCGTCCCGAACGAGGTCATATCCGCGCTGTGTGCGGAAGACTGCGTCGCCGACGCAAGGGTCTTCGGCGTGCCCGACGATTTTTACGGCGAAAAAGTGGCGGCGGCGATCGTTCTCAGCGACCCCGTGAACTACAAACGGTCGCGGCTTTATAAAAGCCTTGCTTCCAGGCTCGCCGGGTTCAAAATACCGGATTGGTTCATCGTGTACGAGGCCTTCCCCCTGCTGCCCAACGGCAAGGTGGACGCCGTAAAGCTCAAAAACGAGATCATAGAGAAGTGCGTGAAAAAATGACCCGGACGTTCCGATGCGCCCTAACGAAATCCGTCCTGCCGGACGGGTGAAATCACCTGCGGCGGTGAAATCCCTTCGGGGTGAAATCCGCCTCAAGGCGGACGGACGGATTTTTTCACCATTCGGCGCGGCGGCGCACGATCTCACTGAAATACAAGCCGAAAGAAAACGACCCGCTATGACGCTTTCAGATAAGCCTGAAAGCTATCACGGCGGGCTTCTGTTTTATTTCGTTACGAAACGCTCTTTTTGGCTCTGCTTTTTGTTTTCCGGTGTTTTTTCAGATGGGCGCACTTCCTTACGGAAGGCGCCCCGATGCTCTGCTTTTTTTTGATGCCGGTTTGAAGGCGGCGTATTATTCTTCGGGCGCGGTCAGCACGGTCCAGCCTTCCAGGCTGCCCTCGGCAAGGCGGATATGCGCTTCGCCGTTTTTGAACTCCACCGTGCCAAGCACGCCGGGGAAGCACAGCGGCAGTGTGATATCCTTTGCGATCGGATCGAGGCGGAGGATCCGCTTCGCGCTGTCGATCTGCAGGCCCAGCGCCGCGGTCAGCGTGGTCCAGCTGCTCATCGGGCGCGTGTAGTGGTGCCCGCATTCCCAGTGGTCCCACAGCGCGCCGAAACGGGCCTGGTTAGCGGCAATAGCGGCAACGAGGGCGTCGGCGTCGGCTTGCATCCCCACGCGCATGCACAGCGCCGCCGTCAGATAGCCGATGCCCGTCCAAACGGCCTTGGTCTGGCAGTTTTTGTGAGAATAGAGCGTTGTGTGCCGCCCTTCGGGGCACGTGGCGTTTACAAGGCCGCCGTCCTTATCGAAGTTGCGGTCGAGGATCACCCTTAAAACGGCTCTGATGCGGTCGTCGCTCAGGTTGCCGCCGACGCCCGAAGCGCGCAGGAACCATTCGCCGTCCAGCTGGTCGGTCATCAGGGTCTCGTCCTTTTCCGTTTCCGATCTCCACAGGTCGTAGTATGCCCCGTTGAACAGCCGTTTTTCAAGGGAAGCGAGCCCTTTTTCGAGCAGTTCCCTCCAGTTTTGCGCGCGGGCCGTGTCGCCCTTTTCGTCCGCCATCCGGGCGGCGGCCTTCAGTGCGGCGAGCCACAGAACAGAGATATAAACCGGCGTGCCCGAGAAATTCCACGCGTCGTAGGTGTTGCGCTTCGTACCTTGGTCGGGAAGGCCGTCGCCGTCGGTATCGAGCGCGCCGATGGAATCCATCGCCCGGATCACGTGCGGCCACATCTCTTTCAGGTAACCGGCGTCGCCGGTATACAGGTAATCGCGCAGGGTCATCAGCACGAACTGGTTGTTCATATCCACACGGTCGTAGCCGTTGTTCACGTGGTCCAGATCCGGCGTGAAGCAGTGATGTACGCGCCCGTCCTCCCGCTGGAAGGCGGCGCCCATGCGCATCTGCCCCAGCTGCAGCGCCGGGAACAGCGCCAGCAGACCGAACGAGGCGTGGTAGGTGATGTCCGTGGTGTGGAAGCCGCAGAAGCCCTGCCCCTCCCACAGGCCGAATTTGCCGTCTTTGAGGTACCACGAGCTCTTCACGATCGTGCTCAGGTGCCCGCTCCAGCAGTCCGGATACACCTCCGGCAGGCTTGTACCGTAGAGCAGCTTCGAGAACGCGGCGGCTTTATCGAAAACCTCAGACCGGTGACCGCGCAGGAAAGCGTTCGCGTCGGCAGCGCCGCCGAACAGGTTTTCATAGTAATGCCCGAGCCGCCGTCCGTCCTTTGAAAAGTGGTTCGGGAAATACCACGTCAGAACAAACCGCACCGTTTTTTTCTCGCCCGGGGCGAGGCGCACCGTGCCGCACAGGGCGGCCGCGCCGAATTCCTCCGGGTTGCGGACGTGCAGGCGGTCCTGCCCGCGCAGGGCCTTCAGAAACGTCGCCCGGTCCGCCCGGCTTTCCGGAAACGCGGGCCGCGTATCGCGCACACGACGCAGAACGGATGCGGCGAAGGGGTATGCGGCGTACGTGGCGAAAAGCGTTTCAAGCGCTTCGTCGCTCATTGCCGCCGGTTCTTCGGGGATCTCCGGCGGGGGCGTGCCGACTTTGCTGTTCTCCAGGCGGCCCGTCTCGCGGAATCCGAACAGCACGGATTCCTGGCTGACGCTGTAATTGTCATCGTCGAAGATATATTCCCTGATAAAGCGCCGGTATTCCCCGGCGATATAGCTCTTTTCGCCGTCGCCGCCGATGCTGAAGCTTACTTCGCCGCAGTTCGGCGCGTCGGTTTTTTTCGCAGGGCGCATCGTAACGCTCACGCTGTCCGCTTCTTCGGCAAGCTCGTTCATACAGCCCTCGTCGTTGCAGAAGGTCGGCGCAAGGGCGCCGAGCAGGCTTACCGTCAGAGGTTCGTCCCCCGGGTTTTCGATCTCGAAATCCATATAAAACCCGGGCGTGGCGGCGATATCGGTTTTGTGCGGCACAAAGGGCGCCACGGCGCGTCCCGTCACCCGGCAGGGCAGAGCGCTGTCTTCGTATTGCAGCTCGCACACGGGGAAGCGCCCGTCGAAAACGATCCTTTCCACCGGCTTGTTCCAGGGGAACAGGCGGTAGGTGAAATCATCCGGGTCGGTTTTCATGCCGAGCCCCCGCACCACGGTACGCCGTCCCGCCTGCCCGGCCCGCACCCAGAACGAGAGCGCGCCCGTATGCTGCTCGCCGTCGTCCGCCTTATTCTCCCAGCATACGCTGGTCATCCGGGGCGGGTTGGCGATCTGCCAATAGTGGAATTCGCCGTCGGGCAAGAGCTCCACGCTGCCCGCTCCGATGCCGCCCAGCGCGATGCCGCTGGCACTGGGTTTCGTCATAACGATCTTTGCCACGGTTGCCGTCTCCTTACGTTCATTCGTTGCTTTCAGCCTGCGGATTTGGCCCTTTCTTCAGCGCATTTCGGCGCGGATCGTCTGCGCCGTTTCGAGCAGCCTTGAAAGGATCGCGTCGCGTTCCCCGTCGGGCGCTTCCAGACTCTGATGGTGCGCCTCCATCACGCAGTCGCCGAGATAGCCGATCTCCCGCAGCGTGTCCGTGAACAGGTCCCAATCGATCGTGCCGTCGCCGGGGATCAGATGCTGGTCTGCGCTGCCGTCGTTATCCTGGATGTGCAGCGACGTCGGCACAACGGCGCATTCCTTCAATACGTCGGGCGCGTAGCCGGAGCACCAGGCATGGCCCACGTCAAAGCACCAGCCGAACCAGTCGGACCCCACGGTCTTCACCAGCTCCGCAATGATGCGGGGATCGGAAGACGCGCCCCACAGAATGTTTTCAGAAAGCAGCGTTACGCCCAGTTCCTCGGCCTTCGGCAGCCATTTTCTGATCGCTTCGGCGTTGATCTGCAGAAAACGAAGTCTGGTTTTCACGGTATTGCCGAAGCTGTCACGCCAGATCGGATGCACCACCAGATACCTTGCGCCGATGGCGGCCGCCGCCTCAATGGAACGCCCGAGGTATTCGGAATCGGCTTCCCCCGGCGCGTGCGCGTGGGTGTAAACGACGCCGGCGGCGTCCGCGCGCGCTTTCAGATCCCTCGCCCACGCAAGATAATCGTCGGCAAGGAAGGGCGAGCCGTCGAAAATCCAGTAATCAAAGCCCATGTCGATGCCTTCATAGCCGAGGGAGGCCAGCCGGTCCACGGCTTTTCCCGCGTCGTAGCCCTCCTCAAACACGTCCGTCGTGGTGACGATGCGCGGCTTCATGCCGATCACCGCCGAACCCTCGAAGGCCTTGTAATTCTTTTTTACGCCGATCTCTTCCATCCATGCGCGCACCTCAAGCGTTTTCAGGTTGCCGTTGACGTTGTCCCATACCCAGGTGGGCGTGGGCCACAGGCACACCTCGGGCGACACGGCCTCGTAAAAGCTGCGGTCTACGCCGTCCTGCCCGTGGTGCGCCATTTTGCAGTAATCGCAGTCGATCAGCCCGGTGCTCTCCCAGTCGGCGAGCGCCCTGTTTCCGGCGTTCACCTGCGCGTCGCCGGTGAACATGATGCTCGTCCCGCCCAGATCCATGCGGAATATAACGGAGTGCTCGTTTACGTCGAAGAAGGATTCGTCCGGGGTGTAGAGCACGGTGATCTTCGCCGCGCCGATGCTGAACACGTCGCCGGTGTTCAGTATCTGCACCTTCTCGGGAAAGGCCCTGCTGATGCGGTCAAACTCGCTCACCATCTCCATGCCCTCTTCCTGCGAGCGGGATTCATAGATCTCGTACGGCACGTAGTTCAGCAGCACCTTGTCGAACGTGACCTGCTTCGTGCGGTTCTCTGCGACCTCGTAAAAGACCTGCACGTGGTCGTTATGGGGATGCGATAAGAACCACGCGTCAACGTGCGGCCTGTTCTGCCCGGTCACGGCCTTCAGATACTGGATAAAATAGTCCGTTTCCGCCGTGTGGCCGCTGTCGATCACGATCACCCTGCCGTCTTCGGTGGTGATGATGAAGCTGTCGCAGATCGTGTTTTCCACCGATTGCAGCATATGTATCGCGTTTTTGTTCATCGTATTTTGTACACGCTCCTTTTTCACCTGAAAAAAGTATTTGATCCCGGCAAAAAACGCCTTGATCTTTGCGATCAGGTTTTCAAAAAAGCCGATGAGCGAGAACGTCGCCGCTTCATCGGACGCCGATACCGCGGCGGTTCCGGCCTGCGGCGCGGCGGCAAACGCCGGAACGACCGACATGAACAGCAGCCCAAGCGCCAGAAGCGCGGAAATCACGGATTTGAATTTCATAAATATCTACCTTTCTGATGGCGTAAAGAGGTATCTTTTACGGTTCGGTTCTGTTGTTTGATCTGCCTCACTTTGTTTTTATACGCTTTTTATCGGGCAGTATCGCGTGTCTTCACCGGCAACAGTCTGCCGTGGGGCCGGTAAAACAGGCCTCGAGCTTCGCGATGAACCGATAGAAAAAGTCGCGAAGCCTCCGCGCGAAGAGTTCCTGCGGGGTGCGATCGCCTTCCGGTTCCGTCGGCGTCAGCGCGTTCGTCGTGAAATCGCGCACCCCCATACGATAGTATTTTTCAACGGTTCCAACGTCGTCCGGCGTCCAGACCATCGTTTTGAGCCCTGCCAGCCGCGTGCGCAAAACCATATCCCATTCCCATACGGCGGCGAGATCGATGCCGTCCAGCCGGTTGCGCAGGCAGAACCGGATGCCGTCGACGTATTCCTCCTTCGGCGCGCCGCCGATCAGAAGATAAACGGGCGTTTCGGGCATCAGCTTTTTGATCCGTGCCGCCTGTTCCCTGCCGAAGGTGATGATGACGAACATCTTTTTTTCTTCGCGGGCCGAAAGCAGCCCGGCAAGCGCGTCCATACTTTCAACCGGGGCGCAGGGCTTGATCTCGATCACGGGATGCATGCCGTATTCCCTGCATACGTCGAGGTATTCCGTGAGCGTGGGCACTTTCGTGCCCGGGTAAGCTTCTATGTTGCTGCCGCTGTCGATCGTCAGCCCGCAGATTTCGGCATAGGTGAGGTCGGATACCTTCCCCTCGCCGTCGGTGGTGCGGTCTACGGTCTCGTCGTGCATGATGACCCAAACGCCGTCCGCCGTGGGCGACGTATCGCATTCCGCGCCCCAGAAGCCGTATTCACCGGCAAGGCGGAACGCGGGCAGCGTGTTTTCGGGCGCGATCGCCGAATAGCCGCGGTGCGCCGTCATGCGGACGGAGCCGGTCGGTATGAGATCGGATTCGCAAACCGACGCCGCGAAGGCGGGAACCGTACAGGCAAAAAGCATCAGGCATGCCAAAAAAACGGAAAACGCTTTTTTCATAAGTTTTTCTCCTTTTCCTGTTGATTGCCCGATCGGTATAAACTCAAACGCATCGCTCTCACCGGCGGCGTTCTCCTCCGCCCGGAGCCCGAGATCCCCCGGGCCGCCGGATGGAAATATTCATATGATCGGTGCAATCGGAGGCGTGTGCGGATCTGTAAATTCTATTATATAACACATGCTTACGTATAGTATATCACATGCTTACGCCGAATTCAATCAGAAGTGAGAAAGACAGAAAAAGACAGGCTCCGGTTCCCCGTCTTCACAGAAAAGAGCGATCGTGAGATCGCGGTTTGCGCCTGAGAATAATGCAGCGGAGCAACTGAGACTGTAAATTCGGAATTGATTTGCGTTTGATGTGCTGCGTGAAAGCGTTTGTCACAAACGGAGATCCGGCGGCGGGACTTTGCGGGTTCATCATTTTTTTCGGACAGGTAAGAAACGAGCCGGGGCGCGCGGCTCCGGCTCAAACGATTGTATGTTTCTGTTTATTCCTTATCCATCATATCAAAGAAGCCCGGTGTGTTATGTGTGCTGCCGGGAATCCGGAGTGTTTCGGAACTGGATATGCTGCTTGATTATGAAAATCAGAGTGAGAAAGCACTGGACTATTCCGTAATAGGAGATTTTACACCACAGGATGCAAGCGGGAAATGCGTTTACTGTAATCATTGTAAGCCCTGTCCTGTGGGACTGGATATAGGTCTGATCAATAAGTATTACGATCTTGCAAAGGCTTGCGATGTCCTTGCTGTGGAGCATTATAAAACCTTGGAAAAGAATGCCGCTGACTGTATTGGGTGCGGTCACTGCGACAATCGCTGCCCGTTTAAGGTAGAGCAGAGTGATCGGATGAAGGAAATAAGAGCGTATATGGAGAGCATATAAAATTGATCAAGAATATAGGTTTACGACATTTTAGCAAAATATAGTTTGGCAAATAATTAACCACATGACGAGTACGAATGGATAACGGTGCGGACTGGATAAAATCAGACTCCTGTACCTGTATCTAAAACTGCAAAACGTATCGACAGCCCACAGAGCATAGCTTGTTCTGTGAGCATTTTTGTTTTTAGGGGGTTCATTTTTCGTTCTCTCGTGAGCTACCTGTAGGAAGTGGTTTTCATGACCAAGGAACAGAAAGCGAAAATCATACGCTTCCGCAGGCAAGGCCTCGGATATGCCGACATCGGTCGGGAATTGGATATTTCAAAGGATACGGTCAAGAGTTTCTGCCGCAGGAACGGACTGATGGTTTCGGACAGCAAGCCTGCTGATGATAAAGACAGATGGAGATTATTTTGACGGAAGATACCTTTCGATCATTTTAAAGTCATCGGTATTCTTAATGGCAATAAAATTCCGTTGCCCGATATCGAAAAGAACAGTATGAGCCGATTTTCTGAATCAGAAGGTTGGGGGCATACAACTGTGCAAATCAATTTCCGAATGCCTGTCCAGACAATTCAATTACGACCTTGTTCTTCTTTTCGGCAAGCGCCTTAAACTTTGCCGCGCCACCGAATGGTCGTTCAACATAGGTAATCACAATATCGCTATGTTCGACCATCCATTTGTTTCGGTAATCAATCGCAAAACGGCGCGGGACGGATTCGATCCCCTCCGGTAAGATGGTGTAATACGTCTCAAAAAACGGATCCGTCTTTCTCGGTAAGTAAGCCAAAACAACGTCATATGTAATGGAATACGGTTTTACAAATTCCTTCACCAAACGCAGCGCCATTGCGTCAAAGTTTCCCTGATTCCCAACATAAAACTGTTTTACACCATGATGCTCAATCAGATCAAGCAAAACCTCCCGAAGAAGAGGTCTGACGGTATCCGGCGTATCGCGGTGTCCGAAGAAAGTACAAATCATAAATGACTCCTGTGTTTTTAGTATGATATATGTTATGTTATATAATATAACATATATTTTTACTATAAAACAAGAGAAAATAATGATGAGGTGAAATCGATGCAAGATAAACTCATCATTACGAAAAAAGGCGTTAAAGGCGAGGATGGAT
>JAFRSZ010000187.1 GCA_017439205.1 Clostridia bacterium | reverse complement strand
GATCAGCACGTGCACCGGCGCCTGCGGGTCGATATCGTTGAACGCGTAACAAACCTCGTCCTCATATACCTTCGACGACGGGATATCACCTTTGATAATGGAACAAAACAAACAATCCATGATCTGCCCTCCTGATGATCTTCAAATCCTAACTTTAAATAATAATAACTTTACTACTGACCGCTGACCACTGGCCACTGGCCACTGGCCACTGACATTATTTCAACATCGCCGTTACGGTCGCCGCCACGCTTTCAAGCGCCTCGCCGACCTTCGTGACGTCCTTGCCGCCCGCCATCGCGGAATCGGGCTTGCCGCCGCCGTTGCCGCCGGCGATCTGCGCCGCTGCTCTGGCGATATTGCCCGCGTGGGCGCCCTCGGCGATCGCGTTTTTGCCGCAGAAGCAGGCGAAGCTGCAGGTGCCCTTTTCGCTGTTTCTGCCCGCAGCCACGATCACGACGTCGTCCGCCTTCACGCCGTCGATCAGCGTGCGCAGGGCGTTCGCGTCCGCCTCGCCCGCGTCCGCGGTGAGAATGCGGACGCCGTTCTTCTCGGCGACGGCTTTGAACAGGTCGGCGGCTTTCGCCGCTGCGATCTCGGCCTTCAGCTTTTCAAGCTCCTTCTCTTTGGCCTTCAGCTCCGCGTTCACGGCGGCGGCGCGCTGGGTGAGCGCGTCCGGGACGCATTTCAGCGTGGCGGCGGCGGTGAGAAGGGCGTTTTCGGTTTTGTTGAGATAGGAAAGGGCGTTCAGGCCCGTATATGCTTCGATCCTGCGAACGCCGGAAGCCACGCTCGCTTCGCTCACGATCTTGAACAGACCGATCTGACCGGTGCTGCTCACGTGCGTGCCGCCGCACAGCTCCACGGAATAACCGCCCGCGTCCACCATGCGCACGGTATCGCCGTATTTCTCGCCGAACAGCGCCATCGCGCCGCGCTTTTTGGCCTCTTCAATGGTGGTTTCAACGGTTTCCACGGGGAGATCCGCAAGGATCACTTCGTTGATCTTCGTTTCGATCTCTTTCAGTTCTTCGCCGGTAAGGGGAGAGAAGTGCGTGAAATCGAAGCGCATTTCTTTTTCGTTCACGAGCTGCCCGGCCTGCTCCACGTGGGTACCGAGCTTTTCGCGCAGGGCCGCCTGCAGCAGGTGCGCCGAAGTATGGTTGCGCCGGATCGCGTTGCGTCTGGCCGCGTCCGCAGATGCGGTGCAGGGGTCGCCGGGGGCGACGCTGCCGCGCTCCACCGTGCCCTTGTGCAGAATCACGTTCTTCGGCGTTTTGTTCGTTTCCTCCACGCGGAACGTAAAGCCATCGCCCTCGATCACGCCGGTATCGCACACCTGACCGCCGCCGCCCGGGTAGAAGGGCGTCTGCTCCAGCACCAGCACGGCGTTTTCGCCCTCGCTCACGCTCTGCGCGGGTTCGCCGTCGGCGGTGAGCACCTCGAGCACGTCGGCGGTGGCCACGGTATCGGTATAACCTACGAACGCGGTCTCGGGCAGGTCGCCGAGAGAAAGGCCCGCGCTCTTCCAGCCCTCGGTGCTCGCCACCTTGCGGGCGCTGCGGGCGGTATCCTTTTGCTGCTGCACCAGCGCGGCGAAGCGCGCTTCGTCCACAGCCATGCCCTTTTCTTCAAGGATCTCTTTCGTGAGGTCGATGGGGAAGCCGAACGTGTCGCTGAGCTTGAACGCCGCGTCGCCGGAAAGGGTAACGCCGTCGCTCTCTTTGATCATGTTCTCGAGCAGGGTAAGGCCCTGGTCGATGGTGCGTGCGAAATTCTCTTCTTCGATGGTGATGATTTTGATGATGTAGTCGTGCTTTTCGCGCAGGGCGGGGTAGGCGTCGCCGCTCTCTCTGATCACGGTTTCCGCGATTTTATAAAGGAAGGTATCTTCGATGCCCAGGAGCCTGCCGTGACGCGCGGCTCTTCTGAGCAGACGGCGCAGCACGTAGCCGCGGCCCTCGTTTGAGGGCAGAACGCCGTCGGAGATCATCATCACGGTGCTGCGGATATGGTCGGTGATCACGCGCAGGCTGACGTCCGATTTTTCGCTTTCGTGATAGTGCACGCCCGCCACCTCGGAAACGTGCTTCATCGTGTTGCGGATCGTGTCCACCTCAAAGATGTTGTCTACGCCCTGCAGAATGCAGGCGAGGCGCTCCAAACCCATGCCGGTGTCGATATTGGGGTGGGAAAGGCGCGTGTAGTTTCCGTTGCCGTCGTTTTCAAACTGTGTGAACACCAGGTTCCAGAATTCCACATAGCGGTCGCAGTCGCAGCCAACCTTGCAGGTGGGCTTGCCGCAGCCCTTTTCGGGACCGCGGTCGAAATAGATCTCGCTGCAGGGGCCGCAGGGGCCGGCGCCGTGCTCCCAGAAGTTGTCCTCTTTGCCGAGACGGACCATGTGGTCTTCGGCCACGCCGCGGCGTTTGGTCCAGATGTCCCACGCCTCGTCGTCGTCCTCATATACGCTTATATAAAGCTTGTCCGCGGGCATTTCCAGCACTTCGGTGCAGAATTCCCACGCCCAGGCGGTGGCGTCCTCTTTGAAATAATCGCCGAAGCTGAAATTTCCAAGCATCTCAAAGAAGGTGCCGTGCCGCGCGGTTTTGCCCACGCGCTCGATATCGGGCGTGCGGATGCATTTCTGGCAGGTGGTCACGCGCTTTCTCGGGGGCGTCATCTCGCCGGTGAAATACTTCTTCATCGGCGCCATGCCGGCATTGATCAGCAGCAGGCTTTTATCGTTCTGCGGGATCAGCGAGAAGCTCTCGAGCCGCAGGTGGTCCTTCGATTCAAAAAACGAAAGATATTTCTCTCTGATGGTATTCAATGAAAGCCATTCCATAAACAGTCCTCCAAACAATATATCTTTTTTAATATATAACTCCGAGCCGGGTTTGTCAATAAATTTTTTTACAAAACACAGGTTTGATATATGTTGCGTAAATACACATTTTTTGCTGAACATATTGACAAAACGGCGCGAAAAGGCTACAATATATAAAGCGAAAGAAACCGCTATTATCTCAAATGGAGGAAGTAAATCATGAAAAAGTTTATTTCTGTAATGCTTACTCTGCTCATGGTGCTCAGCTGTGTTTCCGTGGTTGCGTTTGCCGCCGAAGGTGACGACGACGGTACCGTGGGCGTAGAAGCCGTCTGCATCTGCGCAGGCGACATCAACTACGACGGCTTTGTGAACGCCGCCGACGCCCGTCTGGCGCTCAGATATGCCGTTGGTCTGGAAGACGACGCGAGCTTGACCGCCCTTGGGCCCAAGGCTCTTGACCGTGCCGACGTTGCCGAAGAAAAAGGCATCAACGCGGCCGACGCCCGTCAGATCCTTCGTTATGCCGTAACGCTGGATCCCCTTCCCAACCATAAGATCGAAGTTTCCGAAGAAGACGCAAAGTGGACCGCTTCTGCCGATCATTCCCAGAAGTGCGTATACTGCGGCGAAGTGTTCGGCGATCCCGTGGTCGAGGATTCCAAGCTTGACGTCATTATCGACGGTGTGAACGCCTGGGCGGAAGAGAACGGCGCGGCCGGTCTTGTGAAGTTCGTTTCCGAAGACGAAGGCGCAGACATCACCGTTGAGATCAACGTTGACGCCATCTGGGACGGCATCGATCTCCCCGACGGCGTGTTCGACGGCTTCCTGACCAAGCTCGGCGCTTACATTACCGAGAAATTCGGCGACGCCGAGGTGAAGCTTGACGGCGAGACTGTTTACAACGGCAAGTTCCTCAACACCCCCGTGAAGAACGCGATCTTCTCCGTGTTCTCCGGCTTCTTCTACAAGATCGCCACGCATGCCGACGGCGTGTACGGCACCTATGCTCTCAACATTGACGGTGAAGACGTAGCTCTTACCGTGAAGCTTACCGGCAGCGAAGCCAACCTGAAGAAGGTTCAGGATTTCGCGCAGGTGATCGCGGATCACATCGAGGCCGATACCAGCGGTACCGATCTCAAGGTTAAGGTCACCATGCCCGACGCCCTGATGAACACCGTGAACGCGCACGGCGGCATCGACAGAGTGAACGCCGCTACCCTCGGGGAGTGCCTGATCGCCCTGCAGAACGTTGATCTTGAAAACGTGATCGGTTCTCAGCAGAGCGCCGTGAACAAGCTCTGCGCCACCGTTTGCGGCTTTGACGCGTTCGTGAACAAAGTGGCCGGCAAAGTGACCGCCGCTACCGTTACCGTAGGCGAGAACGAGGTTACGCTGCTCAGCGGCGCCGCTTTCGCTCCCGCTACCGCCGATTACGAAGGCTTCCTTGACGCCGCGATCGATATGCTCTCCGACGATGCGAAGGCCGTTAAACTGGGCGATATCTACAACGCCGAGACCGGTACTTATGAGATCAAGCTCAATGTTACCGTGGACGTGGGCAACGCCGGCGTTATGGAGCGCGGTTCCATCAGCGAGACCATCATCATCGAGATCATTCCGTAAGTTGGATCTCAGTAAATCAAGCCGCCGCTCCGGTTCGCCGGAGCGGCATTCTTAAAGTAAGAGGAAAGAGTGAAGAGTGAAGAAGGTGCCGATAAAAACTTTTTATCGGTTTCGTGTTGATCCGGGATCAAAAACCTATTGATTCGGGCTCAAAAATAGGTTATAATATATTCAATCTGTATTTTTCGGGAGTATTTTACGCATGAAAAGAAAAATCCTGATCAGCATGCTGCTCGTGCTCGTTTCACTGTTTGCCACGGTATCGCCCGCGTTCGCCGCATCCGGCAGCGGCGTGTGCGACGTGGACGGCAACGGAAAAATCACCGCGGAAGACGCCCGTATGGCGCTTCGTTTCGCGGTATGGCTGGATGCGCCCACCACCGCGCAGCGATCCCGTGCGGACGCCGACGGCGACGGAACGATCACCGCTGCGGACGCCAGATGGATCCTTCGCATCGCCGTTGAACTGGATACGCCGTTTTCCGCCGCCCTTTACGGTTACGCGCACCAGTTCCATGAGAAGACCTTCACCGAGATGCATTCCCGCCTGACGCTGCTGGAAGGCGTTCTGAATTCGGTGAACAACTGGTGCTGCTATTACACCGTACACGACGTGTTTACCCCTGTGCTGAAGAATCTCGGCTATTCGCAGGCGCAGATCGACAAGGTGGCCCCCACCTCTTTCCCGAGGGAAAAGCTTGCCAAAGCCGCAAAGAATACGGTAAAGGTGCAGATCCCCGCGTGGATGGTTGCTACCGGTATCGATTGGTACGTTCCCTCGCTGCTGCTTGATTATTACCTTGAAAACCCGCTGTACGCGCAGACCTATGTGTTCTGGGATTATTACGACGACGTGGTCACCGATAAGATCATATATAAAACCTCGAACGTGAAATCGTACGTTCCGCATGTGGGTGACGTTGTGTTCATGAGCAACAAGGAAAGCTCTTATGTGGGCAGTTATCCCACGATCGACCACACCGCGCAGATCATTGAGGTGTACCCGGACGGTTCCTTCCTCTGCACCGAGGGCTGCATCATCGAAAACGCAGAACCGGATAAAAGACCGCGTGTGCGCGAGCGCATGTACGATTACGAGAAATCAAAGGGCACCTACGATTTCAGGTATAACGACATCGTGAACGTTGTGGCGATCTCGCGCCCGCTGCTGAAGAACATCTGACGAAGGCAAAGGAGCCCGGACGCCCGCAGAGCTGCGGTAATCATCTCATAAAACGAAAGAAGCGCTTCCCGTATTGCTGCGGAAAGCGCCCTTTTTTATGTGCTTTATCTTCAGAATTCCTTTTCGACCTCGTCCATGAACAGGTCGTAAACCGCCTTTATGACCTCCTCGTCCTCCACGCCGATATAGGTATCGGTATCGGAATCCAGTTCTTCCACGACCTCGAAAACATACAGCAGGCCGTTGTAAGCGGGACTGTCGTTTTCGGGAAGCATCACGGCGTAATCCGCGCCGCGGTATTCGATCACGGCAAGAATCTCAAAATTGTTGACTCTGCCGTTTTCATCGGTAAAGCTCACAAAGAATTCGCTGTCTGCGCTGTTTTTCATTCTGCAGTACCTCCTTTTTTCGGCAGAAGAACGAGGCCGGTGTAATCGATCAGGTTTTCAAGTCCCACGGCGGCGCGCAGGATCATACGCGCGTCGGAGGCGGTAACGGTTCCGTCTCTGTCGATATCCGCGGCGCGCTTCGGATTGCCCGCAAGCGTTACGAGCCCAACGGAGGCGCGCAGCGCGATCCTTGCGTCGCTTGCGGTCGGTTTTCCGTCGCCGTCCGGGTCGCCGCGCTGATAGTACGGGTTGATATTGATCGTGAACAGGGCAGAGAACTCATCGTAGCGGATCGGTATGGTCTGGGTACCGGTTGTCGTGGGGTCGATCTCGCCCATGGTATAATTGCTGACCTCGGTTTTTTCGCCGGAAACGGCGATCAGGTACACCTTGAGCGAAGTCAGGTCGATGGGTTCGCCGAGAATGAAATTCATTACGGCAGGCAGCTCAAGCTGCAGTTCTCCGGGACTGTCGATCGCCAGCGTAAAGTCCAGCGTGACGGATAATCCCCCGTACTGCACGGTAACGATGTTGCCGGATCCCAGTACGAAGCTTTCCGGATCGCACAGCACCCTGCACTGCCCCGGATAAACGGTCTGCACGTCGCCGTTGTCGTATTCCGCGGTCAGGGTGAGGCCCGTGAGATCCGGCGGTTCAGAGGTGGAGTAGGTCACGGTGCTGTCCGGCATGGTGTCGATCTGCAGCGAGAGCAGCGTTTTGCGTACCGCGTTCAGCGTGAAATAACAGGTCACCTCGGGATACTTGTAATAGATATTTACCGTATGGCTTCCGTATACGATCTTTTTGCCATGGGCTTCACTGTGGCAGCCCATGATCAGGAAATCGGGATCTTCCAGCATTTCTTCATAGGTAACGGTTCTGCTGCCGCGCCCGTCGGTGTAGCTGAGTTCCGCCTGCAGCCCGGAAAAATCAAGCGTTTCGCCCTCGATGTATTCCGTTTTGTCCGGCGGGGAAACGATCGTGATCCCGGCCAGCGGAACTTTGTTTACCGTTACAGTGAATTCGGCGGTGAATACTGCGCCGCCGGGGGCGGTGTAGCTCACGTACACGGTTTTTTCACCGTAGGCGGAAAACGACGGCAGATACAGGATGTAACCGGTCACGGGGGCGTCCGGCCGATCTTCGTAGACGGCGTAAACGGTGAGACCCGCGGGGTCGAAAACCTCTTCGCCTTCAATATAAACGGTTTTTTCAGGCAGACTTTTTATATAGATGCTCTTTACACCGTCGGTGTTGCCCGCGGCGTCGCCGATATAGCGCAGCAGCGACATATGCACCCAGCCGTCGATGCCGGTGGAGCGCAGAAAAATGTGCCCGAAATTGTTCTCGATTTCGGTGACGTCCACCACGGTGCCGCGCGGGATCTCGGCGATGGGTTCTGTAAGGGCGCTCGGTTCCGGCAGAACGTTTGCCTTGTCGCCGGCCACCACGTATTTCGCGCCGGCGGCGGCAGCGGGTACGAACAGCCCCGCCAGCAGCGCGATGCATATGATCACAGAGATCGGTTTCTTTACTGTCATGGTTCCTCCGGTTACAGCAGTCCGTAATAGCGGAGCACGTCCGCCATATTGTCCAGTTCCACGGCGCAGCGCAGCAGCTGCCGCGCGGTAGCTGCGCTGATCTGCCCGTTTCCGATAAAATCGATGCGCGCGATCTGCGCTTTGGTAAGTTCCTCAAGGCCGACAGCGGCGCGCAGCGCGAGACGCGCGTCCTGTGCGGTTATTTTGCCGTCGTTATCGGGGTCGCCCCATCCCTTTTGGCGGATCAGTTCGTCGTCCGCCTCGGCCTTCGTTTGCCATTTCGCGTACAGTATCAGGTCGCCGCGCCGGTCGGGGCCGACCACGGTCACGGCGGTTCCCTTGAAATCGGGATCCTCATACCAGCCCATGAAGAGATATCCGTTATAGGTGTTCAGCGCAAAGATCTCGGTGTTGCGCCCGCAGGTATAGCTTACGGGGTTTTTGGAATTATCCGCGAAGATGAACGAGCCCGGGCGGGTCGTGAGCACGTAGTTGATCGTGTAGGTGCGGGGCGTCCACTGCGCGGCGAGGTCGGCGTTCAGCGTGTTCGCGGGCACCGTGTTCACGAACGTTCCGGTCGCTTTATTGAGCCACCCGGAAAAGATATATCCCGACCGCGTCGGGTTCTTCAGATGAAGGTCTTCGTAGGGGAGCAGAAGGAAAGAAGGGTTCGGGTTCACTGCGTCCGCTTCGATCTCATACCGGATCTGTGCGGCGGCGGGCGCGTGCATCGTTTCACCCGAGACCTCGGTCGACGCCGTGGTGGGTTCCACGTCGTTTTTTATGATAAGCTTGAAATGCAGTCTGAAATCAAAGGCTTCCCCGGCGAATTCGTTGTTCGTCGCCATCGCGGGGAAAATATCTTCGCACAGCGTCAGGCGCAGCGAATCGCCCGTTACGGGGTACAGCCCCATCAGCATCGTGATGCGCCCCACCTCGATCTCCGCCATCAGCATCACGGGGTAGAGCAACGCTTCCTGCCCCGCGGCGATCAGGGCGGCGCGGGCAAGCTCGTCGGAGCCGTATTGTTCTTTGAGTCGGTTATAAACCTCCTGCCGCTGCCGCTCGTACCCGGCGGCGTCGCCGCAATCGAGATCATACTCGAAAATCACGTCGTTTTCGGTCTGCGTTTCGCTTTTCAATATAACGGCGGGCGCGCCGAAAATATCCGCCGCCGATACGGCAGGCAGACAGGCAAACAGCAAAAGCGCCGCAAGCAGAACAGAGACCGTTTTTTTCATGGTGCGTTCCTCCGTCTTTCTAATTATATATTCTTTTCTGCGCTGCGTCAACCGTATTCGATTGGATGGCCGAAGATTTTTTTCCTGCGGGGGAAAATAAATGATACTGTATGATATAATACATTGTGTACATTCCGTGTTGGAATAATGCGAGATTTTTACCGGGCTGTTTTGCAAATATCTTGACAAAAATATGTATTTTGTGTAAATTAACAGAAGTAAAGCTCTCCTTATATGAAAGAAAAAGGTGGTTTTTTTATGAAGTTCAAACACATCCTTGCGCTCGTGCTGATCGCCGCGCTGGTGTTCTCGCTGTGCGCCTGCTTCAAGGTGCGCGTGGAACTGCCCGTTGCAACGACCGGCGCTTACGTTTATTCCAACACGGCGTCCGATTCGTACGTCACGCAGAGTACCGCAGCCCCGCTGACGGACGCCACCCTGCCCACCGCAGGTACGGACGCAACCTCCTCGACGTCGGCAACCGTGCCTTCTGTCACCGTGACGCAGCCGAGCTCTTCATCCGTTACGGCGTCCACCGCGGCGGCAGCCAAAACGCCGGACCAGATGACCTCCTCCGAACTGCTTGCCTATTTCAACGAAACGCTGAACAAGGTTAAAACGGACAAGGTCGGCTTCAAAAAGAGCAAGCTCACGTCGATATTGGATCTGCAGCTTTCCAACTCCGCCGCCAACACGCTGGTCGGCTTCGTAAAGGGCGCGCTGCTCTCCGATACGGCGGACGAGACCACCGTGAACAAGGGCGAAGACGGCACCAACGTGTTCTCTCCCAGCGGCAAGCCGTACGTTTCCACACTTACGGACGCCGATATCACCTCCATCACCTGCACGAAATCGGCGAACAACTACGTGATCACCGTTGCGGTGAAGAGCGAGACCAACCCCGCCGCCAACGGCAGCGCGATGAGCCGCGGTTTCGATTTCATGACCGTTGACGACGTTGTGAACATCTACGCGCCGAAGGTCGGCGCCACCGTGGCCGAGAAGGATATCGAAGTGGTATTCTCCGACTGCACCGCCACCCTTACCGTATCGCCGGACGGCAAGATCGACAACTACAAGACCTACGTGAAGGGCGTTATGAACATGTATAACGCCACGGTCAAAAAGGTGGTCACCATCAATACCGACCTTGCGATCACGCTGGCCAGCACCACGGATTATACCAATTTCGTATACTGATTTTTATCTGCATATTCCACAAATCGCAATGTCGGCGTTTGTGAATATTCTATAAATGCCGCCGCTTTTAAAAAGCGAATTGCGAAAAGTTCATAATTTATTTATCAAACGCACTTGACAATCAGTGTTGTTTGTTGTAAATTATTATTTGTATAGCGTAGAGTTATGCGCAAATCAAAACACGGAGCGAAACGCGTCCGAAATCACTGAAAGGGGTCCAATCCTGATGAAGAAAAACATCGTTAGAGTTCTCTCTCTGCTTCTTGTTGCCGCTATGCTTTTTGTGTGTGCATCCTGCACGCAGAAGATCGAAGTCCGTTTCGTAGATAAAGACGGCAACGATATCAGCTTCGGCGCAGTAACGCCCAACGGCGGCACGGATAACACCACCGCGCCCACGAACGCGCCCGATACCACCGCGGCGCCCTCAACCACCGCGCAGGCCGATACGCCCAGCACCACCGCTGCGGCTGATACCAGCACCACTGCCGGCGGCTCCGATACCAGCACTACCGCCGCTCCCGCTTCCACTTCGGCCGCGCCCACGAGCACCGTTCCTTCCACAAAGGAAGAAATCTGCAACTTCTATGCGAAGGCAGTTAACGACATCAAGAACAACGGTTCCGCTTCTTACAACAAGATCGAGTTCCAGACCATTACCACCTTCAACATCACCGGCAACGGCGTGATCGACGGCATCATCAAGAACATCGCCACCAAATACTTCAAAGATGAAGCCAGCGCCGATCATCAGGTCGCTGAAAAAGGCCAGGATTCCTCCAAGAGCAAGATGCTGGGTTGGACTCTTACCGATCTCAGCAAGGTCACCTCCGCTACGCTCGAGCAGGCCGGCGGCAACTACAACATCACCATCAAGATGGCTGATGAAGACACCCCGCATAAGGGCGGCGGCAGCCACCTCGATTCCGTCGGTACCGTTCTTCTGTGGGAAGACATCGAGAGCGAGCTCGTCGGCATCAGCCAGCTCAAAGAGTGGGAAGGCAATGTTAACGTAGTATACACCAACTACACCATCAACGCCACCCTCACTCCCGAAGGCAAGCTGGTCAACATGACGCACCATACCGACGTTGATATCCAGATCAAACACGCGAAGATCTCCTTCCTCAGCCTGGACAACAAGAACGTCGCCATGGAGAACACCGCTCGCTTCACCGATTTCGCTTATTGATCAGCAGCAAAACAAACATAGGCCCGCTGCAAGGCGGGCTTTTTCTTGTGCCGTTTTTTTCTCTGCCGCTTTGCGCTTGACTTATGATCCTGCTGAAAATATAATGGAGATATCATTACATGGAGGGCGACGTTATGCATACGGTAAAGAACATCCTTCAGAACAAAAAGCTCATGTGGCTGTGGGGGCTTTGCGTGTCGGCGCTGTTCGGCTACGCGATGTACAGCTTCCGCTATGAATTCCTCGATTGGTCAAATCTGCCTCTTGTGGGGTTCTACGCGGTCCTCGGCGGCGTGTGCTTCGCGCTCGCGTTTTTGATGCTGTGGGCGCAGATGAAAGAGCGCGGGAAGGTCCGCGCGTTTTTTGCTGCGTTTGCCGTGTTTCAGGTGATCCTGTGGACGGTCCTCACCCTTGTGAACGTAGAAGGCAGGTATAACCGTCGGGCCGTGAGCGTTGCCTTCGCGGTGCTGTTTTTTATGTACGCGGCGATCATGCTGCTTGCGTTCCGTCGGCTTGGCAGAACCCTGTATAAACCGATGCACCGTACCCTTGCCGTCGTTCTGTGCCTGGGGTTCCTTTTTGCGGCCGCGCTGCCGGTCCTGCCCTCGCCGGAGCAGGTCGGTAAAAAAATGCGTTTTACGTCAGACGTTTCCTTTTCGCCGGTTTCTGCTGAGAAGTTGCGCGTGACCGAAAACGAAGTGAACACCGCGCGCACATGGTTTGAGACGCACGTGCTTTTCGCGGGCAAAAATCACCCCGCCTACGATTTCAAGCTGGACGGCGAACCCTTTTCTTCGCATACGGAAGAATGGGACTATGCCGTAAGCGGGCCCGTGCCGGACGGCCGCGGCGGCGAAGCTTATACGGTCACGGCGAAGCACAGGACGAACGGGCTCACTGTGCGTATCGAGGGCGCGTTTTATGAAAAACACGCTTCGCTTTCGTATACGGTATATATCAAAAATGAGGGCGGGGCGGATTCCCCCGTGATCACGGCGTTTGACGCGCTGACCGGGATGTCGGACGTCCTGTTTGAAAACGCTTCGCTCTATTGCAGCGGCGGCAGCCATAACGCGGCGGACGATTTCACGCTGTACCGGGCGAAGAACGTGAAAAAGCCGCTTGTGTTCAGCGGCACGGCGGGGCGTTCCAGCGACGAATACATGCCCTATTTCAATCTTTGCGGCGATTCCGTCGGCGTTGTGCTGGGCGTGGGCTGGACCGGGCAGTGGCAGGCTTCGATCTCGGTAAAGGACGGCTCTGCCTCCTTCGGCGTGCGTCAGCAGACGCTTGAAGCGTACCTTACGCCCGGCGAGGAGATCCGCAGCCCGCTGGTATCTCTGAGCTTCTATGAGGGCGGCAACCCCGTAAAGGGCTTTAACGCCTTCCGCGATTGGGTGCTGGATTGCGTCTATCCCGAAAACACCCCCTATGTGCTCAACGATCTTGACGTTTTGTACGTCAGCCATACCCGCACCGCGGCCGAGATCGTAAACGACGTGAACGGCTGGGACGACGCGCTTCTCGGCAAGGTGGATAACTTCTGGATGGACGCGGGCTGGTACGAAGGCTGCATCGACGGCTGGGGCGACGGCAACGGCAACTGGGTCACCAACGCCGAACGCTTCCCGAAGGGGATCAAGGAGATCTCGGAGCTCGCAGAACAAAAGGGCGCGGGGCTGGTGCTCTGGTATGAGCCGGAGCGGCTTGTGCACGGCAGCGCCCTGTATGCCGTAGGGCAATCGCACCCGCAGTATATCATCGATCTCGACCCCGGCGACGAGCGGAACACGCAGATCTTATGGAACCTCGCGGACGACGGCGCCTGCGATTATCTTACGGCGTATATCGCCGATTCGCTGAAGAAGAACGGCGTTTCGGTCTACCGGCAGGATTTCAATATCGAGCCGCTGGGATTCTGGGAATACGCCGACGCCAACTACTACGGCGGCCGCACGGGGATCTGCGAGAATCACTATGTGACCAACCTGTATCGATATTTGGACGGCCTCTTTGCCGCCGTGCCCGGGCTTGTCATGGATAACTGCACCTCCGGCGGCAGACGGCTGGATCTGGAGATGACGCGCCGCAGTATCCCGCTCTGGCGCAGCGACTACAACTGCGCAGTGTATCCCGATTCCAACGAGGCCACGCAGGCGCATACCTACGGGCTTTCGTTCTGGCTGCCCGTGAGCGGCGTGAACGTCGATTTCTCGTCCGAATACGGCGCCCGTTCCTCTGTTTTCGGCGGCAACGTCTTTACTTACGACAGCTGCCTGACTCCGTATTTCGGCATGTACGACGCCGAGCGCGCTCTGCTGGTAAAGAGCTTCTACCCCATCTCGTTCGGCGGCGTGAAAAAGACCGGCGTCACCGCCATGCAGTACGGCGACGGCGCGCAAGGTATGGCGCTTGTTTACCACCACGAAAAGGCGAAGACCGGCGCGTACGCCGTGCCGCTCAGCGGCCTGAGCGAAACGGGAACCTATAAGGTGTGGGACGCCGACGCCCCCGACGCCGCCGTCACCCTTACCGGCGCGGAACTGATGCGCGGCGCTTTCACCGTAAACCTCCCCGCAGGCAAAAAAGCCGTGATTGTAAAATACGCGGTTGCGTAACGTGTGAAAGCTTCTGGAACAAATAACCTTTTCTGTAATAATAAATAAACGCGCACAAAGGCGCGTTAAAAAAGATCTGTCTGTAAAAGCAGCCCTCCGGTTGGGAGAGCTGCTTTATAATACTGTGTTTTACAGGCTTTCGGTGAGGATCTTTATCACTTCGTCGCGGGTGAGGACCTTGTAGCCGCCTTTGAGGATGATGGTGGCTTTGGCGATGCCCTCGATCATTTCCGGCGTGGCGCCGAGGTCGGTGAGCGTTACCGCCACGCCGATCTGCCGCATCCAGTTCTGCAGGGCGGCGAGGCCCTCATGGGCGATCTCTTCGTCCGATTTGCCTTCGGGACGCACGCCCCACACGTTTACGGCGAAGCGGACGAACTTCTGAAGCCCGTAGGGCAAGATGTGACAGTAGTAGGGGAGCGATACCGCCGCGAGCGTCAGCCCGTGCGTGGCGTCGGTATAAGCGCCGACGGCCTGACCGAGCATGTGCACCATCCAGTCGGTGGTCTTGCCGCGCGAGATCAGCGTATTCAGCGCCCAGGTGGCCGCCCACATGATGTTGGAGCGCGCCTCGTAGTTCTGCGGGTCCTCCACGGCAACCAGAGAGTTGCGCACCACGCTCTTCATCAGTGCCTCGGCCAGATCGTCGCTGACGTTGTCGTCCGTGCCGCTGAAATACTGCTCGCAGATGTGGTTGAAAATGTCGTAGACGCCCGAGGTCACCTGCCGCATCGGCAGGCTCATCGTGTAGCGGGGGTTCAGGATGCTGAACTTCGGCATCACGCTGTCGCCGAACACATGGCCGATCTTCAGCTTCATATCACGGTTCGTGATTACCGAGCCGCCGTTCATCTCGCTGCCGGTGCCCGCCATCGTGAGCACGCAGCCCACGGGAAGGATCTCGCAGTCCGGCTCTTCATACCGCATAAAGTATTTGTCCCACGGGTCCTCTTTGCAGTTGACCGAAACCGATACCGCCTTCGCGTAGTCGCAGCAGGAGCCGCCGCCCACCGCCAGCAGGAGGGATACGCCGTTCTCCCGGGCGATCTGAACGCCCTCGCGCACCTTCTGCGCCGTGGGGTTGGGCATCACGCCGCCGTCCTCCACAATGCGCTTGCCGTTGGCCTTCAGTATGGCGACCACTTCGTCGTAAAGGCCGTTGCGTTTGATGGAGCCGCCGCCGTAGATGAGCTGCACCGCCTCGCCGTATTTCGGCAGTTCTTCGTTTAAGTATTTCAGCGAGTCTTCGCCGAAATAGAGCTTGGTGGGGTTATGGAAACTGAAATTGCCTAACATGGTGATACCTCCCGCAATTTTTATAAGTTTATTATACTCTATATTCGGGGACGGGGCAAGGGGTTTTGGGAATATGGTTCAAATTTCAGTTTGTCGAGATGTACAAGATACCTCCGTAGGGGGCGGCGTCCCGACGCCCCGCACACTTATAATGCATAATTACGTTATTTCTGAGGAAATGCTTATAAGCAATATCAATACAACAGGTGAATATGCATCCAACGCAGCGGGGCGTCGAGATGCCGCCCCCTACGGGATGGTATCCCGAACCGCGCGACAAATTCCAATTTGCCTTTCTGCCAATGATTGACTGCTTCGCCCGCATATGCTACAATACCCCAAAAGGGGTGTTTACCGTGATCTATATCGGCTGTCATTTATCCGTTACCAACGGCTGCCTTGCCATGGGCGAAACCATGCTCGGGTTCGGCGGCGATACGTTCGCATTTTTTACACGCAATCCCCGCGGCGGCAAGAGCAGAGAGATCGACCCTGCGGACGCGGCGGCGCTTTCCGCCCTGCTTGCGCGCGAGGGCTTCGGCCCGCTGGTGGCGCACGGCAGCTATACGATGAACCTGTGCGCCGCGAATCCCGCGACCCTGCAGAACGGACTTGAGATGTTTGCGGACGATATGAAGCGCATGGCGTATTTCCCCGGTCAGTATTATAATTTCCACCCCGGCGCGCACGTGGGGCAGGGCGCCGAGAAGGGGATAGAGCTGATTTCTGCGGCGCTGGACCGCTTCTTGACGCCGGATCTGCCCTTTACCGTGCTGCTTGAAACCATGGCGGGCAAGGGCAGCGAGGTGGGCGGCAGCTTTGCTCAACTGCGGCAGGTGATCGACGGCGTCGCCCACAGCGAAAAACTCGGCGTGTGCCTCGATACCTGCCACGTGTGGGACGCCGGTTACGATATCGTGAACGACCTCGACGGCGTGCTCACCGAATTCGATAAAACCGTTGGCCTCTCCCGGCTGAAGGCCGTGCATCTGAACGACAGCAAAAACGACCTTGGCTCCCATAAAGACCGGCACGAAAAGCTGGGGCAGGGACGCATCGGCGCGGACGCGCTGCGGCGTGCGGTGCGCCATCCGGCGCTGCAGGGCCTGCCGTTCGTTCTCGAAACGCCCAACGACGACGCGGGCTACATAGAAGAGATCGTGCTCGTAAAGGAATGGATGGCGGAAGCGTAATAAAGGGGAGGAGAGTGGATGCGATCAAATTACAGTTTAGCGCACAGCCCGGGATACCATCCCGTAGGGGGCGGCGTCTCGACGCCCCGCCAAGTGTATTGTTTGAAACCGTTATTTGCAAAGCGAAACACCAACACATATCGTTTGTAATTAATATATGTTGAATTCTATGGTTCGCGGGGCGGCGCGGGCCTCCGGGGGAGGCCTCTGCCGCAAGGCAGAAGCGCTTGACCGAACCGGCAGGCGAGACCGAGACGCCGCCCCCTACGGTGAGGTGGTTCAAACCGCTCGCCAAACTGCAATTCTACGCAAAAAAAGCCCGCCGCGGTGATCCCGCGGCGGGTCGCTGTTTCGTATCAGCCTTCGATCATAATGGTTCTGTGTTCGGGGAGCTTGGCTTCCTTCTTCGGTACGGTGATCTGCAGAACGCCGTCTTCGAATTTCGCTTTGATATCCTCCTGCGTTACCAGATCGCCCACGTAGAAGCTGCGCTCCATCGCGCCCACGTAACGCTCCTGGCAGAGCATCTTGCCCTTCTTATCCTTTTCTTCTTTGTCGAGGCCCTTTTCGGCGCTCACGGTAAGGTAACCGTTTTCAAGCTTCAGATCCAGCTCGTCTTTCTTGAAGCCGGGCAGATCGATGTCAAGTACGTAATGGTCTTCGTGTTCACGCACGTCTGTCTTCATCACGCGCGCGGCGTGTTTGCCGTAAAGCTTACGGTCCGCGTTTTCGAGTTCTCTGAAAGAGGGAACCATCCAATCGTCAAAAAATCTGTCTGAAAAAATGCTGGGTACTAACATAGGTCCTAACCTCCTTTTTTTGTAAATAGACCTGTTTGTTCCCGAGCAAGGGGACTGCCGGGCGATCACTCTGTTTTTTATCGCTCCGTTCCTTTGTTCTGGCTATACTATAACACAAAAAGTTGGCACTGTCAATAGTAGAGTGCTAACTTTTTTGGAAAAATTTTCAAAATAAACAACAGAAAGATGTTGCGTGTTGAGTATCGTTGTTTTCAGAGCCCGAGAATGCGTTTTGCGTTCAGCCCAAGGATCTTTTCTTTGTTGGAATCGCTGAGTTTGCTGGTCGCAACCTTGCCCAGAACGTGGCGGCAGTCGTAAAACGGCACGTCGCTGCCGTAGCAGAGCCGGTCCGCGCCGATCCGGGATACCGTATCCTCGATCGCGCCGTCGTAAGCGACCGAGATCGTGGTGTCGGCAAACACGTTGTCGTATTTCCGCACGGCGTCCACCACCTCGCGCTTGACCTCCCAGACGCGCATCGCGCCGTGACCGATGATGAACTTCGCCGATCTGTACCGCGCCGCGATTTGCGCCACATGCAGAATATCCGCGATCTCCCACGTGTGGAACAGCACCGGAAGGCTGTGCCGGTCCGCGTATTCAAAAAACGGCTCGTATCTGGGGTCGTTGATGGCGGCGCGGTGGAACGCGGCGTGCACCTTCATGCCCAGCACCCCCGGTTCGCCGAAAAACGGGTCGAGCGGCACAGCGTTATCGTGGGGCGATACGGTAACGTAGCCGTACAGCCTGCCCGGGAAGGCGCGCACCGCGTCCAGCATCATACGGTTGCCCAGAGCGCAGTCCGCGTGGATCGAAAAGATCGAAGAAACGCAGCAGCCGTTCACGCCGAGCTTGTCGAGCGTACGAACCACGTCCGCCGGATCGGTGTGGGTCATCTGAAAATCAGAGGTTTGGTTGATGTGCGCGTGGATATCGAATATAAAAAGGTCGTCCGGGAAAGGGAGCCCCCGCAGTACGTTTTCGCCGATCATTGTTTCACCTCCGCAAGAAGCCGCGTGATATTGCCCGACGCGATCAGCTCTTTTTCTTCTTCGGCCAGATCCGAAAGGCAGAGCTGCGAGGCAGCCGCGGCGAGAGACGCCTCGGGAATGCCGCTGCCGAACAGCAGCCGGTCTGCGCCCATGTGTCTGCAAAAGAGGGAGAGCCCGTCATGCATCAGAAAATTGCTCGTTTCAACGTACAGGTTCGGGCAGGCGTCCATGATGGGTACGAGCCACCTCAGGCACCGGTAGCCGGGGCTGCACAGCACGAACGTGTTCGCGGGGTATTCGGCGCACAGGTCGTAAAGCGCGTCCCACGAACCGAGCTGGTCAAAGGCGATGAACGCGGGCAGCCCGGCCCCTGCCAGCGCGTCAAACAGACGTCCCGCGGCGTATCTCTTTAACGAATGCCCGAACTGCGCGGGGAACAGCCTTACGCTGCAAACGCCTTCCTTCGACATCCGCGCGACCCATTCTTCCGGCTGCGGGTACAGGTCCCATAACGCGGGCGTCACCGCCCACTGCCGCAGAAAGCGGGGCTGCCCGGCGGTTTCATGCTGCAGCAGCCCGTTGCCCCGAAGGGGATCGCTGTACATGGCCGCGCTGTGGTAGACCACGGCCTTTTCCACGTTGAAATCATCCATCAGCGACAGTATCTGCGCGGTATCTTTCAGCGAGCCCTCTCTGATCAGGGGGCCCGTGCCGATCCGGCAGTTGGCGTCGATGAGCTTTATCATAAGCAGTCACTCCGTTTAATGAATTCGGTACGGTTTTACTATATTCCATCCGGCGCGAAAAAGCAATAAGAATACAAAATAAAAAAACCTCTTTTCAGAGGTTTGTGCAGCTATTGCATTTCTGCCGGCCGGAGCTCCTGCTGCGCTTGCCGCGCGCTTTCCTTCGGCCTAACCGGCATGAAAAAGTTTATGTACATCAGCAGCAGGGTCAGCAGGGTATTCGGCACCATCTCCATCAGGCCGCTCTTGCCAAGGATCAGCAGCCACCCGGCGAGTATGGCAACGCACAGCAGCACCAGGATCGCCAGCGCGGCGAAGCCCCGATACCTTTTCACGTTCTTCAGCAGGAATACCAGCAGCGAGAGTCCCAACAGCGCCATATACGTGCCGGAGGCGATCCAGTGGACGATGCGTTTCGGGTTCCACGTGGTAACGTCGTGCTTCAGCGTAAGGCCGACGCCGCAGCAGGCGATCAGCGCCAGAACGCAGATCACAATCAGAACCTTCGATGTTTCGTTGAATTTGCGGTAAGCGTAAAGCGCGTTCAGAAAATACCCGCCCGCCACAAGCAGCGCCCAGATCCAGTACAGATATTTGCGGTCTTCGCACTGTATGCTCAGCGTGCCCAGCGGGGAAGCGGGGTCGTTGCCGAAGCAGAACATGATCCCGTTGCCGTAAATAAGCCCCGCGATCAGAAAAAACAGACATACCGGTTTCGATAAAAACGTTTTGCGCAGAAAATCCATATTAAACCACCTTTACGTTGCGCTATCATATTATCACGCTTTTCAGGACCTCACAAGTAGCAGTATTGTCGATAATGTTTAATATTAAACAATTGTTGCTGTTATGTTGGATATTGTTTTGGGGCGCGAATGAGCATACCTACAAATAGGTATATTATAATAGGTATAGCATAATGTTTATCTCTATGGTATGATATAAATCGGAACGGTATACGGTTTCAATCGAAGAAAGGCCCAGCCGCTGTATGTGGAACAAAAAAGTGCTCAAACGGCATTTATCGTTGATTCTGCTGATCTTTTCGGTCGGCTGTCTTCGGTTGTTATTTGAGAACCTTCTGCATTGGCCCTGCGGTTTTGTGACGTCGGTTGTTTTTGTTTCCTTTTACTGCTATTGGATATGGAGCTGCAGGCAGCGGTTTTCGCAGAAGCGTGTGCGGCAGATGATCTCCGCGATCGGTTTTTTCGTGATCGTTTTCAATCTGCTGCGTCTGTTAAGAGTCGATTTCTGCATGACGAACAGCGTTCCATCTCGTTACGTCTGGTATCTTTACTATGTGCCGGTAACGCTTCTGCCCACGCTCAATTTTCACGCGATGCTCTACGTCGGCAGGCCGGACAGCGCCGCTCCATCCCGTTGGTGGAACCTGCTCTACGTGCCGGTGGCGCTGATGTCGGCGGGCGTTCTCACGAACGATCTGCATCAGCTTGCGTTCCGTTTCCCGGAGGATATGGAAAAATGGGATTGGCTGTATACGCACGGCCCGCTTTTTCAGATCATTACCGCATGGGTGGTCGTATTGAGCCTGCTCGTATATTTTGTACTTATAAAAAGCTGCATCAACCGCAGGCTGTACCGCAATCTATGGCTGCCCGCGCTCATTGCGATCCTCGGACTGGTCTACCGTCTCAATTATTCGTTTTATACGGCCTACGACGTCGGCGACCGGTTCTTTCTGCAGGGCATGTACGAGCTGCCGGAGCTGATGGGTATCATTTGGATCGCGGTGTGGGAAAGCGCCGTTTCCTCGCGTGTGCTGCCCTCCAACCGCGGATATCTTGATTTTCTTGAGGTTTCTTCTCTGCGCGCCGGTATCACAAACGGTTCGTTTGCCGTATCATGGCGCTTCGGCGATACGCTGCGGCCGACCGAAGCGCAGCTCAGAGCCGCTGCCAACGGCGCGATCACGCTTGAAAACGGCGATACGGTCCTCAAGGCGCGCCCTGTGCGCGGAGGATGGTTCTACTGGTCCGAGGATATGCGCGCGCTCAACGCCCTGAACGAGGCGCTTGAGGACACCTCCGATTACCTGCTTGAAGAAAACGCCATGCTGCAGCAGGCCGCCGAGATCGAAGAGGGTCGCCGCCGTACCCTGCACCAGACGCGGCTTTACGATGAGATCTCTCTGCGCATCCGTCCGCGGCTCGATCAGTTGAATGAGCTGCTGCAGAACGTCCCCGAAGAGGAGGCGGCGTTTGAGCGCATGCTGGCGCGCAGCGCAGTGATCTACGCGTTTTTGAAGCGGTTTTCCAATTTGCTGCTGCTTGCCGATGAGAACGGCGGCGCGTCCTCCGACGATCTGTTGCAGTGTCTGCGCGAATCGACGCGCGCGCTGCGGCAGCTCGGCGTGAAATGCACGCTGAACGTTTCAGAGGGGATGGCGCTGCCCGGAAAAACGGCGGCGGACCTTTACGAAATATTTGAACTGCTGCTCGAGGGCGTTCTGACCGGCCTCAGCGAGGTGCGCGTCGACCTTGCGCCGCAAAACGAAGAAAACGTGTTCGTCGTTGAATACGGCGCTTTGAACGCCCCGGCGGATCTCGACGGTGTGCATGAAGATATCCTTGCCTGCGCTCAGCGCCTCGGAACGGCTGCGTTCTCTGCAAAAGCGGACGGCGGACGGCTTTCCGTTGTTTTCGGAAGGGAGGCGGACGTAATATGACCGATACGCGGTTTAATGAGATCTCGGTCCTTGTTTCCGGCTTTCTTCTTTTCATGACGCTCGCGGTGACGCTGGTCTGTTTTGTCCGGACCTATCGTTTTCACGGCGCGAAGCGCTTTGCCCGGGCCGGCGCGCTCATATTTGTTTTCACTTCGCCCTGCGCCTTCTGTGTGGAGCATTATTTAAGGAGGCTGAATACTCCGGACGGATTCAACTCCGTTTTTGCCGATTTTACAGAATCGCTGCCGGTATGGCTGATCGCTGCCGTGTCGGCGGGGTTCTTTGTTGCGGGCGTTCTTACGTCGGTTCTGTTCATTCGCTGGGGACGCTCCCGTCTGAGCGAGCGGAGCATATACGACGGGCTCGACTACCTGCCGGAGGGCGTCTGGTTCAGCGACGTCCACGGGCTTCCCGTGCTGGTGAACGAGCGGATGCACGAGATCCTGTATGAAACGTTCGGGCTTGCCACGATGGATCTGGGCTTTATGCACCGCAGGCTGGAGCGGGACGAGCTGAAGCCCGGCTGCAAGAGCGTACCGTATCACGGCGGCATATTCCTGATCATGCCCGACGGCACGGTATGGGACCTGCGCGAAACGCCCGTGACAGCGTGCGGCGGCAGCTATACGGAGCTGCTGGCGTTTGACGTAACGGGCCTCTACCGCGGCAATGAGGAGCTGCGGGAGCACAACGAGCGGCTTGCGGCGGTGAACGAGCAGATCCGCGAATACAACCGCAATATGGACCGTATCGTGCGGGAGCGCGAGATCCTGAACGCAAAAATCCGTCTGCACGATGAATTCGGCAAGTCGCTGCTTGCGATACGCAGCTATCTTTCGGGGCAGAATAAAGACCGCGCCGCGCTGCTGGAGCTGCTGAAAGCGCCCGTGTTCCTTTTTCAGAACAACGAGGGCGGCGCGCCGGAGGACGATCCCTTTGCGCTGCTGGACGAGGCGGCCCATGCCGTAGGCGTTACGCTGCATTATAGCGGCGCGCTTCCGTCCCGGAACAAAGAGGTGCTTTGCGTTGCGGTGCATGAATGCATCACAAATACCGTAAAGCATGCGAACGGACACAATCTGTTTGTGAAAACGGTTGAAAACGGCGGCTTGTTCACGGTGGAATTCACCAACGACGGCGACCCGCCCGAGGCTCCCGTTCGCGAGACGGGCGGCCTTGCCAACCTGCGCGCGCTCTGCGAGCGGTACGGCTGCGAAATGCGCATCGAGAGCGCGCCGCGGTTCCGTCTGATCCTGACCCTTTGATCCCCAAGAACGGTTTTATTATAAAACAGGAGATGGTCTTTATGAAAAAAACGCGCGTTATGATCGTAGACGATCAGGCGATATCAAGGCGGATGTTTGAGATGTGCATCGAGCATTCCGAGCGGTACGAGCTGGCGTATTCGGTGAAATCGGCGGCGGTGGCGGATATCTATCTTGTGAATCACGACGTGGAGCTGATTCTGATGGATATCCTGATGAACGACGGCTCCAACGGGCTGGACGCGGCCGAGAAGATCAAAAAGAGCATGCCCGAGATCAGGATCGTCGCCGTTACCAGCATGGTGGATACGCAGTTTCTGACCCGCGCGCGTCAGATCGGCGTGGACAGCTTCTGGTACAAGGAGGCCGACGAGGTCGATATTCTGGACGTGATGGACCGCACCATGGCGGGGGAGTCCGTGTATCCGGACGCTCCTCTGGCCGTGCGCATGGGCAACATCATGAGCACCGATATCACCGGCCGAGAGCTGGAGGTGCTGCGCGAGATCACCAGCGGCGCTTCCAACGCGATGGTGGCGCAGCGGCTCGGGATCACCGAGGGCACGGTGAAGGTGCATGTGCGCAATCTGCTGCGCAAAACGGGGTATGCGAGCCGTACGGAGCTTGCCATCAAGGCGCGCATGCTCGGCGCGGCCGTGATCCCGGAGGATATGGCGTAGTTCGGGTCGGCCTGCGCGACAGATTTATGATACGGTTGATTGCTTTTGCGGTCGGCCGTTTTCTTTTTTTGCTCCGTCTTGGGCGCTTGCGCTGCCTGTACCTACAAGTGTATATTCCCAACTGGGAATTTATTTTTCTTTTTAGATATTTATAATGATAAATGTATGGTTTATATCCAAAAACGTATCCTTCGCCGGGGAGTTGTTTCCATGACTTATAATAATGTTAAATATAAAGGGAGATACCGCGTGCCGGTGCGCATGCTGTGTCTGATTCTTTCTATAATAATGGTATTGCCTGTGGGGAGCAGCGCCGCGGGGTTTGTAGCGCCTGTGCAGTCGCTTTCTGCGGGCGTTGTTCGTATTGCTCACGACGGTATGGGCGCGGCGGCGAACGCGCTTTCCGCGATCGGCGAAAGCATTTCCGGCAGGCTCGGCTCGTTCAGCGGCATGTTTATGAACGGGCTCGGGTGGTTTATAAATCTCCTGAGCATCGACCCGCCGGAGGGCGACGACGAAGACCCCGAAGATCCCCCCGCCGATCCGCATGACCTGAACGAGGTTTTCTGGAACCCCTCTCCCGAAGATAAGATCGGCCCGGACGGCACCGTGCTCCTGTTAAAGGGCGACGACGCAAATTCCGGCGAAGACGACCTGCACCCCGTACTCACGTGGGAGCGGGCAATGTCACTCGTTGCGCCCGGCGGCGTCATCTGGGTGATGACGATGGAAACCGTGCTCTATTCCGAAGCGCTGCCCGTTACGGTGCGCGACGGCGGCGTGGTTGACGAAGACGACGCCCTGCAGGTCACCGAGCTCAAATATTACCCCGGCAACTCCTTCCTGCTGGCGAGCGCCATCGAAGAGACGATCAGCCCCATCGGCGCGTCGCTGACGCTCAAAAACCTCAAAATGATCGACCTTACCGTGGACGACGACCCGGAGGACCAGAACCGTCTGTTGAACCTCAACGGCGGCACCGTGACGCTGGACGTGGGCATGGAGATGCGCGGCGACGTGCGTATTGAAATGTTCTCGGACGAAACCGACGCAACCTCTTCGCCCGAGATCTATATCACCGAAGACTTCATGAACGACTTCGACGCCAACGTCGATCTCACCGTTCATTTTGATACGCGTCTCTCGGACCACCACACGAACAGCGGCGACCGCATCGCGTTCGATTTCCTTGTGTTCCCCGAGGGCTTCGACGTGGAGCCGGACGACGGCACCTACAGCATCCTCGATAACGTGCATCTTGATCCCGTTCTGCAGGAGCCCCGCGGCGAAGACAATCTGATCTGGAACGTCCGCAAAAAGATCGGCGCGGATAACATCGTTGAGATCTTCCTTGTGGAGCCCTACGACGGCTGCGTCTACATTTCCGGCGAAGGCAACGACGCGTGGGAGGGCCTTTACGCATGGCGTCCGGTGCGCACCTTTGCGCGCGCGCTCGAGATACTCATGGGCAACGGCGGCGATCTTTCCTATGCCGCGTTCATCAGCGAGAACGTGTCCACGATCAACGAATACCGCGCCATGCACGGCGAGTTCGTGCCCACCGAAGGCCTGATCCGCATCTGCGGCGCGCCCGTTGGGGTGGCGGACGAACAGACGTGGAGCATGCCGCAGGAAACCTATTGGGACCGCGGCCCCACCGGCAAGAAGCTCGACGACAACGGCAACCCCTACCCGCGCGTGGACCATGCGTGGGTGGAGCGCTATAAGCATTACCTGGGCGACCTGATCGAGGTCATGCCCGGCGGCGACCTTACCTTTACCGATATCACGGTCAAGGGTATGAAATCCACCGTTAAGAGCTCCGGTTCCATCCTTTTGGTGCAGACCGACGGCCTTGCCACGCTCCAAGCGGATTCGCTGCTTACCGATAACAAGGCCGTAGAAGGCGGCGGCGCGCGCCTTGAGGGCCCCAACGCCGAGCTGGTGATGAACGGCGGCAAGATCACGAATAACCTCGCCACCCGCAACGGCAACACGGGTTACGGCGGCGGCGTTTACGTGTACGGCGGTATCTTAACGATGAACAGCGGCGAGATCACCGATAACAAGGCGGATCTCGGCGGCGGTATCTACGCGGGACGTTACGAAAAATTCATTGAAGACCCTCTTGTGATCGTTTCCGTCGGGCGCATCTATCTTTACGGCGAGAGCGTGGTCACGCGCAACACCGCGCGCGAGGGCGCAGGCGTGTTCTTAAGCTATTCCGATACCGTGCTTCTGCCGAACGACGCCACCGCAGAGCAGATCGCCGCTTACCACAACGGCACCGACCGGTTCAGCGGCGTGTGCTGCATCAGCGTTACGGGCAACACCGCCAGCTACTACGGCGGCGGCTGGATGGCGCAGGACTGCACCCTCACCATCGACGGCGCCGAGGTCACCGGCAACAACGTGACCATGAACAATATTACCAACGGCGCGGGCGGCGGTATCGCTCTCAGGCGCGGCTACTTAAAAATGATCAACGAGGCTTCGGTACACGATAACTTCGTTAAGGCTGAAACGGCTCCCAGCGCTGCCTATACAGCACAGGGCGGCGGCATTTATTCCACGTCCGGGCCTGCGGCTTTGACCGACGAAGGTGTGATCACGAAATACACCATCGATATCGAACAGGGCTGTTCCATTTACAATAACTTTATCGACGCCAGAAAAACCAGCAGCAGCTATCATAATTCAGCCAACGGCGGCGCGCTGTGCATCGGCGGTTCCTCCGGTGCTGCGGTGCGGATTGACGGCGATATATATAACAATTATATATATTGTCCTCGTGACCCGTATGCCTACGCCAGAGGTGCGGGCTTGTATTTCTACGGTACAAATGCATGGCTGAAAAACCATTGCCGTGTGTACAACAACGAAATAAAAGATCAGAGCTACGCCTACGGAATCGGCGTGTGGAGCAACGGGGCCGAACTCCATCTGGATAACTGCGAGATCGACCACAACATCCGCACGATACCTTCCCCCAGCAATTATTATTACGGTTATCCTTATCATACTTACGGCGGCGGCGTTTTTAAGTCCGGCGGTGCCATAGATTTTAACGCCTGCAAAATCCACGATAACAGTATTCAGGATTCCCCCTACTATCAGACGCATCAGGGCGGCGGCGCATATCTGGAGAACGTTGCGAGCGTGAACATCGAGCCCGGTCTGGAGATCTATAACCACACCGGTTATACGCAGGGCGGCGGCATTTATATCAAAAATGACACGAGCAATCCCGTTACCGAATTCACTTCGAGCGAGACCGACGACACGGACGACTACGCAGAGATCTACAATAACCGTGTGACCACGGGAGATTACTACGGCTGCGGCGGCGGTATCTACGTCTACGGCGCGAAGAAGATCGACCTGAAGTGCCTCAAAATTACAAACAATACTGCAGGCTACGCGGGCGGTATGTATGTTCAGTATAACAGGCAGGCGGACTTCGACCGCTGCATATTTAAGGGCAACCGCGCGGAAGACAGCAGATATGGTGACAATTCCAGTGATGATGAGCTCGCAGTCAAAGCATCCGGAGGCGCGCTGTTCTTTTATGAGAGCGGTTCGAGCGGCAAAAACACGGACCTGAATTTCAGGAACTGTAAATTCTACGCCAACTACGCCAGAGACAAGGGCGGCGCGGTCTATCTTTATCACGACAACGGCGGATATTATTACGACACTACGAGTTCTTATTTCCACTACTTCCGTCCTGTGCTCGATTCCTGTATCTTCGGCGACGGCACGGCGGCAAACGCCAACAAGTGCAGCGCCGACAACGGCCGCGGCGGCGCGATCTTCATCCGCGGCGGCGAGGTCACCATTACCGGCGCTTCCGTCTTCGACTGCAACACGGCCAGCCGGGGCGGCGCGATCTGGGTGGGGAACAAGAACTACTCGAATAAGGTCTGGGTCAAGATCACGGCGACGGACTCCGATATCGTTTTCCGCAATAACTCCGCTGCCTTCCAGGGCGGCGCGATCCGGCATACTCTGTCGCCGCTGATCATCCACGGCGGCGAGCACCGCGTGATCTTCGAGAACAATACTGCAAACGACGCGGGCGGCGCGATCTGGGCCTATCAGGGAGAGGTGCGCCTTGACCACTGCGATTTTATCAATAACGCGATGCAGTGGGTAGAGCCCGTCGTCGGTATGTTTGAAGAGGGGTATTGGGAACCCACCGCCTGTAAGGGCCGTTCCCTTTACAGTCATCAGGCGTATATCTATCTGGACGCGTCCTCCGTCACGGCGGATGAGTTCTATCTGTATAATTTCGGCAGGCAGCCCACCGACCCGCGCAGCAGCATCCGGCTCACGGGCGCACCCAACGAAGCCTTCGGCGTGCTGCAGATCGACCTGAACATCACGGCAGGCAACTATTACCGCGACGGCGATATCGTGGTGGAACACACCTCCACGGTGCCGGACTGCACGCCATACCTCGATTATTTCAAGCTTGTAAACGAGCCCGATCTCGTATATAACCTCACGCCGGTGAGCAAGAACCTCGTGCTTGCCCCCAAGATCGTATATATCGACGGTATCGACGGCGACGACTCTAACCCCGGCGACCTGCCCACCCGTGCGGTGCGTACCTTCCCGGTGGCGCGGCAGAAGCTTGTGGAGCTGCTTGAATTCAACCCCAACGCCCCGCTCAAGATCTGCATCGTGAACACCGTGACGCTCAACGCCGAGAGCACCGTTGACGAAAGCACCTGGACATTCGACGGTTACACCAAACCCCATCTTGATGAAGAAACAGGGGAGCGCGACGGCACCTACGAGCCGATCACAGGCGTGCTGATGCAGGCGTATATTGCCGACAGCCGTTTGAATTATCCTTCCAAAGCGCTGATCGACGTCAAGGGCGGCAGCCTGGTTTTCGACGACATCACGCTGGACGGCAACCGCTCCGCCAAGCCTTCGCAGGGCGCCAATTACGGTATCAAGGTTTATGAAGGCGGCAGTCTTTCGGTGATCGATGGCGCCGTGATCCAGAACCACCGCGACGCGATCTATGCCTACGGTAGCGGTACCTACGGCAACGTTACGCTGGAAATTCTCGATTCCACGATCAAAAACTGCAATCAGGGTACGGGAACGAGCGCAAACTACGCCTCCGGCAGCGATTCCACACGCGATAACGCTTC
>JAFRSZ010000186.1 GCA_017439205.1 Clostridia bacterium | reverse complement strand
GTTCGCCGTTCGCAACGCAAAATAGGGTTTCGATGAAAAACGAAAGTTTTGTTATGCAATCGGTATTATAAAAAGAAATCTTCGGATCCAATCAACCTTCAAATAATACAACATTTTTTTCTGTTTCAGAGCGAACCGCGAACGGCGAACAGCGAACGGCTGAATTTCAGTTTATCGGGCAACAACCCGATAAACTGAAATTTGAACGTTTTACCCCAAAATCTCTTCCAGCGTCTTTGCGAACGCTTCGAGGCCCGCTGTATCTGCTTCGGTGAAGCGGTTCAAGAGGGGGCTGTCGATATCCAGCACGCCGAAAAGGGCGCCGGAGGGGGTATGGAGAGGGATCACGATCTCGGCGTTGGAGGCGCTGTCGCACGCGATATGGCCGGGAAAGGCGTGCACGTCCGGCACGAAAAGCGTTCTGTCTTCCTGCGCGGCGGTACCGCACACACCCCTGCCGTAGGGGATGCGCACACAGGCAGGCCTGCCGGTGAAGGGGCCGAGCACGAGGCCGTTTTCGCGGGCGAGATAAAAGCCCGCCCAGTTGAGATCGGGCAGGCTCCAGTACAGCAGCGCCGCGGCGTTGGCAAGCACGGTAACCTCTTCGTCAACGCCTTCGGACAATGATTTGAGTTGGCCTATCAGCAGATTATAATCCATATAATAGTGAGGAGGGAGGAGATTTATTAAATTCGGAATTCGGAATTCGGAATGCGGAATTGTTTTTCAGAGCGGAGATTTATTAAATTCGGAATTCGGAATGCGGAATGCGGAATTGTTCATTCATAAGTTCCATCATTCATCATTCATCCGTTCTCCGTTCAGGACTGTTTGGGTCCGGTCCTGATTTTCGGTTCCGGCGCGTTTTTCGCGCATTTCGGCGAGCTCGTCCATGATCGCATTGCGCCGCTTGCCGGTGAAGCTGTCGAAGGAGTAGATGATCGCGGGCAGGAAGTTGCCGATCACGCCGCACAGCGTGACCACGAAATAGATGCCCTTGAGGGTCCCCTCGGTCTGTACGACGTCGATCGCGTTGCCCGTTTCGTCCTGCCGGCCGCTCTGGTAGCCGATCGCGGTGAGCGACGTGTTCTTGATAAACACGCGCAGCAAAGAATTAAGCTTGCCGATGATGCTCTGCGCAGCAAGCAGCATGCCGTCGGAACGCACGGGATGGCCGTATTTCTTTTCGGTATACCATTCCATATAGTCGGTGGAATCCGCGAGCAATATCTTACGCCCGGCGCCCATTCCGGAATTCGGCATGCCCGAAAGCCCGATCAGCACACCCGTGACCCAGCGGGTCTTTCTTACGCGCTCAAGGTTGAAGTTGACGCCCAACATCGCCGCGGCGGCGTAAAACAGGGTGGAATACAGATGGCCGCCCATCACCATGGTACGGGCAGACACCTTCTTGCCCACGAACGGCACGGAGAACAGGCCCACGTAAGACAGCATGCCGCTGATAATGTCCACGCCCGCCTTCATGCCGTAGTTATCGAAGGTTTCCTTATAGAGGTCTGGCAGCAGGTCGTAGGTCACCTGCCGCACGGTCTCGAACACGGTGGCGATCATCATCACCATGAAGGGCTTGTTATGTATAATCGCGCCCAGCGTATTGCGATCCCAAATGATCTTCTCTTCGTTGTGGACCTTCAGGTTGCCCACCTTTTCGTTCAGCGTAAAATAGGGGGCGATCATCGTTAAAACACCCAGGATGCAGAACGCCAGCGCCACGAAGAAGTGCGCCCATTTCTGCTCATTGGCGGTGGCGAATTTTTCCACCACGATGGGCAGCAGCCAGCCGGGCAGCATGGAGCCCAGCGTTGTGGCGAGCGACGACAGCGTATAAAAGTTCTTTCTGTCGGCGGGGTTCGTCGTCATGCGCAGCGACAGCGTGGAAAGCGACATATCGAAAAACGTGTCCACGGTTTCGAACAGCAGCGTTAAGACAAACGCCCACACGGTGTTCATGAGCCACGAGCCCGACGGCACAACGAAAAGCAGCATGCTCGTGATGGCGAAAGGCAATGGCGTGAGCTTCAGAATGCGCTTTGTTACGCTCTTTTTGCCCTCGCGCACCGGCAGGTCGAGCAGGGCGCCCGCCACGGGCGGCACGAAGAAGCCCAAAAACCTCGACGCCATCTCCATCACGGTGAGCTTATCGGTCGGGATCATCTGATAATCGCGGTTGAACTTGCTGGAGTAGGTGTAAACGCAGTCCTGCCCCATTGCATTGCCGAACATGCCCCCCGCGTAACCCAGCTGCTCCTTCAGCGTGAAGGACGGGTTATGCGTAAAATTATGGACCATGCCGGAAATTTTCTGTTTGACGCCCAAGTTGGGAACCCCCTTTTTATGAAGTTAGGAGTGAAGAAAGAATGGTAAATTGGGATTTAGCACACAGCGCGCGTCAATGAAGAATTAACGATTAACAATTAACAATTGATGAAGGGCTCCGCCCTTACCCGATTATACTCATCGGATACGAAGGCTTTTCCTTCTTTTATAAAGCTTTTTTATATAATCAAAACGCGTAGCGTTTTCCGAAATTGTTAATTGTTAATCGTTAATTGTTAATCAGTCAGAGCGATAAACTGTAATTTATTCGCAGCGCCATATTGATTATATTATACTCCCCCTGCGCGTTTTTGTCAATTTAATTTAATCAAAAGCGTTTTGTTTTGTGCAAAAACATTGACAACGCAATTTTCGGTTTGCTATAATTCCTAAAGAAAACAATTCCGAATTCCGCATTCCGAATTCCGAATTATATTTGCGGGGCGATCTTATGGAAGCTTTTGAATTCTACGCGCCGGGCACGGTGCATTACAAACGGCTGGGCACGGACCGGCAGTTTATCATAGAGGGCCTGCGGGCGAAATTTACCGGTTACGCGCACGACGCCTACCGCTTTGCCGCGGAAGAGCAGTGCATGGACCCCGCCAGATGGGCGCGGTTCGCGGATCAGTTCCGCCTGCGTACGGACGGCACGGACGGCGGCTGGCGCGGCGAATACTGGGGCAAGGCCATGCGCGGCGCGGCGTTCATTTACAGCTGCAGCCGCGATAAAGCTTTATACACGATCCTGCGCGACAGCGTGGAGGACGTGCTCTCGGCGGCGGACGAAACCGGCGTGATCGCCTCCTACCCGCCCGAAAGCGACTTCGGCGGCTGGGATATCTGGTGCCGCAAATATGTGCTGCTGGGGCTGCAGTATTTTACCGAGATCTGCGAAGACGAAAGCCTGAAAAAAAGATGCGTCGAGGCGATGGAACGGCAGGCGCGCTCGCTGATGCGGGCGTTCGGTCCGGGCAAACGCGATCTTACCGAGGTAACGCCCATCTGGCGCGGGCTTGCTGCGGCCTCCGTACTCGAGCCGGTGGTGCGCCTGTACGACCTTACGGACAAAAAGGAATATCTCGATTTTGCCTCTTATATCGTGTCGCTCGGCGGCACGAGCATCGCGGACGTTTACGAGATCGCCTTTGAGGGCAAAACGCCGCCGTGCCGCTTCCCGATGACGAAGGCGTACGAGCTCATTTCAAACTTTGAAGGGCTGCTCGAATACTACCGCGCGACCGGCGACGAAAAATACAAGACCGCGGTACTGCATTTCGCCGAGCTCGCCGCCGAAAACGAGATCACGCTGATCGGCTCCGCGGGCTGTACCCACGAGCTGTTTGACGGCGGACGGTACCGCCAGACGGACAAGACCTGCACCGAGGTGATGCAGGAGACCTGCGTTACCGTTACCTGGATGAAGCTGTGCCTGCAGATGCTGTGCCTCACCGGGGATCCCCGCTGGGCGGACCGGTTCGAGCAGAGCTTTTATAACGCGTATCTCGGTTCTCTGAACACGGAGCACAGGATCGATAAAAGCGTTCTTTTCCGTCACCCCGATACGCTGAAGGCTCC
>JAFRSZ010000185.1 GCA_017439205.1 Clostridia bacterium | reverse complement strand
TGAAGGTTGATTGGATCCGAAGATTTCTTTTTATAATACCGATTGCATAACAAAACTTTCGTTCTTCATCGAAACCCTATTTTGCGTTGCGAACGGCGAACAGCGAACGGCGAACGGCTGTCGGGCGTCAGCCCGACAAATCCCAATTTCCCTCTTTTCATTGACATTCCCCGTTATATTTGGTAAAATAATATATTTGAAAGGGGAGTGGGCCGATGAAGAGGATCGCGATCGTTGCGAGCGACGTTGCCATGCCCGGCGAAAAGGGTCTTTCGCGGCTGCATTATCTGGCGGAGCTGTTTCAGAAAAACGGCTTTTCCGCCGAGGTGATCACCGGCGATTTCCAGCATTGGGAAAAGCGCCCCCGCACCGCGGAGGATATCGGGCGCATCCAAAGCGTTTCTTCCTGCAAGGTCACGTTTGTCCACGAGACCCCCTACCGCAAAAACATCGATCCCCGGCGCATCCTCAGCTACCGGGAGCTTGCCCGCAACGTGCAGAAATACCTTGCGCAGAACGAGTACGATATCGTTTACGCGCTGATCCCCGATAATCACCTCTGCGCCGCGGCGGGAAAGTACGCGAAGAAGCATAACGTCCCCTTTATCGTGGACGTGGAAGATCTCTGGCCCGAGGCCATGCGCATGGTGCTGGATATCCCCGTGGTGAGCGACGTGCTGTTTTCCTATTTCACCGTGAACGCGAAAGCCGCCTACAGATGCGCCGACGGCGTTGTGGGCTCTTCGGACGAATACCGCGATCAGCCGCTGAAATACGGCGTAAAGGTGCCGCTCGCAAAAACCGTGTACGTGGGCACCGATATCGCCCGGTTCGATCAGGGCGCCGCGGCAAACGCTTCCCGCGTACAAAAGCCGGAAGGCGAGTTCTGGGTCACCTACGCGGGCACGCTGGGCGCAAGCTACGATATCGGCACGCTGATCGAAGCGGCCCATCTGCTGCGGGAACGCGGCCGGACCGATATCAGGGTGCTGCTGCTGGGCGGCGGGCCGGATGAAGCGCGGCTGAAAGCGCAGGCGGAGAAGAGCGCGGCTCAGGTCCGCTTCCCGGGGTATCTGCCGTACGAACTGATGGCTGCGTACCTGAAGGCCTCAGACGTCACCGTGAACTCGCTGGTGGAAAAGGCCAGCCAGAGCATCGTTTCCAAGATCGGCGATTATCTCGCCGCCGGGATCCCCATGGTGAACACCGGCCTCAACCGTGAATTCAAAGAAAAAGTCGTTTCCGGCGGCTTCGGCGTCAACGTGCCGCCCGGCGACGCGCCCGCTCTGGCGGACGCAATAGAACTGCTGTATCTTCAGCCCGAAACGCGCAAAACGATGGGCGATGCGGCGCGGCGGCTGGCCGTCGCCCGGTTCGACCGCCCCGCGGCGTACGCCGAGATCGTGGATATGGCGCGGGACCTCATCGGAGAGAAACACCAGGCATGAAGCATTACGATTATCTGATCGTGGGAAGCGGCCTTTACGGCTGTGTATTCGCGCGGCAGGCGCTGGACGCGGGCAAAACCGTGCTGGTGCTGGAGCGGCGCTCCCACACCGGCGGCAACCTGTATTGCGCCGAGATCGAGGGCGTTACCGTGCACGTGCACGGCGCGCATATTTTTCATACCTCAAACAAAGAGGTGTGGGACTATCTGAACCGGTTCGTTCCCTTCAACGGCTTCGTGAACACGCCGCTGGCAAACTATAAGGGGACGCTTTTTCATTTGCCCTTCAATATGAACACCTTCCGCGATATGTGGGGCGTTACCGAGCCGGAAGAAGCGAAGGCGATCATCAGCCGCCAGCGCGCCGCGGTGCGCGGCAGACCGAAGAATCTGGAAGAGCAGGCCATCGCTCTGGTGGGCACGGACCTCTACGAGCGCCTCGTGCGCGGCTATACCGAAAAGCAGTGGGGCCGCCCCTGCGCCGAGCTGCCGCCCTTTATCATCAAACGCCTGCCGGTGCGCTTCACCTACGATAACAATTACTTTAACGACCCCTATCAGGGCATTCCCGAAGGCGGCTACAACGCGCTTACCGCGGCGCTGCTCTCGGGCGCGGACGTGATCCTGAATGAGGATTACAACAAAAACCGTGAAAAATGGAACGTTTCCGCCGATACCGTGGTATATACCGGCACGCTCGATTCCTTCTATGATTACCGCTTCGGGCGGCTCGAGTACCGCAGCCTGCGGTTTGAAACCGAAACGCTGAAGGGTACGGCGCATTTTCAGGATGCCGCGGTGGTGAACTATACGGACCGCGAGACCCCGTTCACCCGCATCATCGAGCATAAGTATTTCGCGTTCGGCACGCAGCCCGATACGGTGATCACCCGCGAATATCCCGCCGAATGGCGCGAGGGGATGGAGCCCTATTACCCGGTGAACGACGACCGCAACGCCGAGATCTACGCCCGCTACGCCGCGCTGGCGGTCAATGAGCCGCGCGTCCTGTTCGGCGGACGGCTGGCGGAATACCGCTATTTCGATATGGACCAGGTCGCCGCCTCCGCCCTCGCCGCAGCAAAAGAAGCGCTTAAAAGATGAAAGATGGAAAATAACAATTCCGAATTCCGCATTCCGAATTCCGAATTAAAAACCGTCTCCGCGCTGATATGTTTTCCTCATTCCCGATCTGATCGTAAAAGGAGCTTTCCCATGCGTTTATTCCGTTGCGCTCTCACGCTATCCCTCATCGCGCTGCTTGCCGGCGTTTTTGCGCCGGTCTGCTTTACCGAAGACGTTTCAGACCCGGCGTCGGACGTATGCGCCGCCGTGGGCCACGAGCCCGGGGAATGGATCTGTGCCGAACCCGGTATCCATACCGCAGTGTGCCTCAGATGCGGCGAGCCGCTCTCGGAAGCCTGTTCGTATGCTGAAGAAGCGTTTTTGCCCACGCAGACGTCGCCGGGGCGCATCGAGCGCACCTGTACGGTCTGCGGCAACGTCGTCACCGAAACCACCCTGCCACCGGAGGCGCAGAGCTCCAAGGGCTGGCGCATGGGCGACGTGGACCGGGACGGCGCCGTGACAGGCGCGGACGCCAGAAGGATCCTGAGGGCGGTATTGCAGCTTGAAAGGATCAAAGAGCGCACGGCCCCGCTGGCAGATATGGACGAGGACGGCAGGCTTTCCGCCGCCGACGCCCGCCTTGCCCTGCGCACGAGCGTGGAGCTGGAGCCCGTACGCCGCCACAGCTTTTCCGTAAAGGTGGAAGCGAACGCCACCTGTACCGCACAGGGGAGCGTAAACTGCAGCTGTACCTACTGCGGCTTTGCCGAGCTGCTGGCCGTTCCCGCCAACGGGCATCGCTGGACGCCCGCCACCGTCTCCTCGCCGATGCGCTGTACGGTATGCGGCGAGATGGTAACTGGCTGGACGAACGTGGAGGGCGGCTGGTATTACTTCAATGCGGACGGCTCCCTGCCGAAAGGCGAAACGCTGCTGTATTCTTACGTAAACGGTTATTCCGGCTGGCTGTATCTGCGAAACGGCAGGTTCGAGCCCTCTTACCGGGGCGCGTTATGGTACAACGGCGGGCGCTGGATCGTTGAAAACGGCACGGCGCGGCAGGCCATTACCGAAGCGCAGATCACGCTGTTCCGCGCGTTTGAGGCGGTTGCCGAAGCCACCGACCCCGGTATGACGATGTATGAAAAGCTCTGGGCGTGCTTCAACTATGCAAAAACCGCCTACGCCGAGTACCAGCCCCGCTACCCGCACTATACCGAAGTGGACTGGCCCGTGCTGTACGCCAACGATATGTTCGTTCGCGGCGGCGGGAACTGCTTCAGCTACGCCGCGGCGTTCGCCTATATGGCGAAGGCCATCGGGTATGAGGACGTCTACTGCTGCAACAGCGGCGGGCACGGCTGGGCGGAGATCGACGGGCTGGTGTACGACCCCGAGTGGAGCCGCTCCCATTCCGGATACAGTTACTTCGGCATGAGCTATTACGATTCCTGCGACGTCAATTACAGGCAGGCGATCTCTTACGGGCTTGACTGGATGCACGTAAAGATATAGTTTTACGGATGAAAAATGAATCATAAAACATAAAACGACCGCCCGGAGCAATGCTTCGGGCGGTAACGTTCTGCATTCTTCTTTATTTGTCCCAAACAGAGCTTATTTGAAATCCTCCGAGGTGACCGTTCTCTCGGCGAGCAGCGTGCCGTTCAGATCCTCAATGACGACCCTCATTTTGAGCTCCTTCGAGGGCAGCATCAGATTGATGGCCGTATACATCGTTTCGAGGTTTGCGATCGTATCTTCGTTGTCCAGATATTTCTGTTCTTCCGTTTTCAGCGCTTCGATCTGGCTGTCGCTGTAGGTGTCCTGCAGCTGGTATACCAGCGCAAGCGTATCGTCGCTTTCCGCTCTGGCTGTGATCCTGGTCTGTTCGTTGGACTGTTCTTCCAGCTCTGAAAGGATGGCCGTGCTTTCCAGAACCTCTTCAACGGTTTCGTAATCTTCGGAGGCGGCCTCCTTCAGCTGCGTATCCTTGGTGACCTCATAGTCGTAGATCGTGTTTCCGTCGTGGTCCGAATAGCGGAGCACCACCACGGCGTCGTCATTGCCCGTGTATTCGCTCAGCGCGTTGCGGAAGTTGATATACGCCTCGTTGCTGCCGGCTTCAACATTTGCTTTCAGTTCTTCTGCGGAGGATTTGAGGCCTTCGACAAACCTGAATTCATACACCAGTTTGCCGTCTTCGGCTTTCATGCTGATATCGTACAGAGATGCATACTGCTCGTTCAGCTCTTTTACGGCGTCAACGGTATCCTGTTCATTGATAAACTTCTCGATTTTGGCGTTCAGATCGTCGGTACTTGCCTGCGTCGCGGCGGGGGCGGTCGTGGGGTCGGTCGTTTTGCCTCCGCCGCAGGCGGTGAGCGCCCCGGTCAGCACGAGGACCAGCGCAAGCAGCGCCGCGACAGCTGCGGTTTTTGAGTTCAGGTGTTTCATTGTTCTTCTCCTTCTGTATTTGTATTTTTTTTGTTTTTGATCCCCTGTACGAGCAGTGCGGTCCCGCCCGCGATCAGCCCGATCGCCAGCAGGGCGATCACTGCGTCCGGCCCCTGCGTATTGTTCGGGGAGATCAGGTTCACCGTGAGGCCGATCGCCATAAAAAAGCCGCAGCCCAAAAGAACGCCGCCAACGGCGATTTTGCTTACTTTGGGTTTCTTTTTGCTCTGTACGAGCAAGATAACGCCTCCGGCGATCAGAAGCAGCGTTAAAATCAACGCGACCAATCTGGACGGTGTGAGGGCCTGTTGCTTCAGAACTGCGATCGCGCCGATCAGCGCCCACAGACCAATTACCAGCACCGCAATGCCTATCGCTTTTCTGCTCATACCGCATCCCTCCGGGAACCGTGTTATTTAAACTATATTATGAATCCCTGAAAAAGTCAAGCGTTTTCGCGGTTTTGCGGTTTCGCGGGAGCGTCAGGTCACCGGAGCGAGGAGCGAAGCGGAGAGGGGCAAATTGGAATTTGTCGCGCTGTTCAATTAACAATTAACAAAGAACAATTAACAATTTCGGAAAACGCTGCGCGTTTTGATTTTATCCATACTTTTATTATTGCATTCTAAAAAAAAATATAGTATACTCATTTATAAAGCAGTCAACACAGGAGGCCCGTTATGCCCAATACCCGCGCGGTGTGCCGCGTATGCGTTCTGATCGTTGCCGTGAATTTTCTTTTGTTCGGGGTAAAGCTCTATATCGGGCTTGCCACGAACGCCATCAGCATCTATTCGGACGCGGTGAACAACCTGTTTGACGCGCTCAGCGCGCTCATCACCTTCGCGGTGCTGCGTCTGATGCTGAAATCGGCGGATAAGAACGCCTCGGGCATCCTGCTCAAAAGCGAGCAGCTGTTTTCGTTTCTCATTTCGATCATCGTGACGTTCACTGGGCTGTACTTCGCCTATTCGGCGCTGGAGCGGTTCATGTACCCTACGCCCGTGTGGTACACGCCGCTCTATCTGGCCGTTCTGATCGTCACCATGGCGGTCAAGCTCGGCCTTGCGGCGTTTCTGCGGGCGAAAAACAGGGCGCTCGGTTCCCCCGTGCTTAAAATGATCGCCTTCGATTCGCTGCTGGATTCCTGCATCACCGGCTTTACGGTGCTCACGCTCCTGCTCTCGGGCGCCGGGCATTTCAGCTTCGACGCGCTCTTCGGCCTGATCATCAGCGGCTTTATCACCGTGCCCGCGGTAAGAATGCTGCGCTCCTCGGGCGCGTCGCTGATAAACTACGTTCCCGCCGAAAAGCGGGAGCGGGTGAACGCCGTGCTGGACGGCTCCGCCGCCGCCGAAAGTCTCACGGGCGTACAGTATCTGCGCACCGGCGATATCACGGAATGCTGCGCGTTTTTCAGCGCCCCCGTGCCGGACGAAGCGTCCCTTCGCAAACGCGTACGGGAAGAAACCGGGATCAATTTATATTGCATTTATAAAGAAGGAGAATGATGTATGTCTGCCGAAACCAAAACCGTAACCGAAACCAAACCCGAAACCGAAAAGAAGAAAAAGACCGGCCGCGGCAAAAAAGCCCTGAAGGCGCTGCTCGGCATTCTGATCGCGATCGTATGCATCGCGGTGGTCACCGCCGTTGTAAACGTCATCGGCAACAGCGCCAACATGAAAAAGGCGAAGAGTTTCCCCGCGGTGGAATACACCGATCAGCTCGTGCCCGAAAAAGACGCGCACGGCAACTACACCTTCGTTACCGATAAAGATCTCAAGGTGCTGCAGCTTACCGATATCCACATCGGCGG
>JAFRSZ010000184.1 GCA_017439205.1 Clostridia bacterium | reverse complement strand
CTACGTACAGATCAACACCTACGCGGTGGATACAACGGCGACCTCAAACAGCGGCGACGTATGCAATTACTGCGGCAAGGTGCATCCGAACAGCCTTTGGGGCAGGATCGTGGCGTTCTTCCACCTGATCTTCTGGTTCTTTAAAAACCTGTTCAGGAGATAACCTTTTCAGAATACAGCGCCTCCCTTCGTACCCGACAGGGAGGCGTTTTTCGTAAAAAAGGAGGGGGACGCAATGAAAAATCCGCTGGGCTATTTCTTTTCACGCGACGGCGACGATGAGCGCCCGTCCAACCGCGAGATCCTTTCGTACGCGGTGGGCGCGACCGGGCAGAATATGTCTTCGGGCTTTATCACCGGCAGGGTCACGTATTACTACGAAAACCACGTAGTGCCGGGCGGATCCGCCCATTTTGCCGGAAAGATCATGACGGCCTCCATCGTTTGGGACGCCATCAACGATATACTTGTGGGCGGGTACGTAGACAGACGCAGGCACAAACCGTTTCAGAAGATGCGTCCGTTTTTGCTCTGGCTGCCGCCGATCATCGGCGTGCTCAGCGCGCTCATGTTCGTAAACGTGTTTTCAAACGACGTTCTGCGGCTCGCCTACCTCGTTTTCTGTTACTTCTTCTGGGATCTCCTCTATTCGTTCCAGGAAACGGGCATGTGGGGCATGCTGCCGTTATCCTCGCCGCATTCCGCCACGCGCGCCCGCGTGACCCAGTGGGTGACCATCGGGGCGAATCTGGGAGGCTACCTGCCCAAGGCATTCCCGCTGGCGTGGGACGTGCTCGAGAAAAACGGCATGGATGAAAAGCTGATCTTCATTCTGTTCGCGTTTCTGTTCGGCCTCGGCGGAGAGCTTGTTTCCATGCGCGCCGCCGCCTTCCGGGAGCGGGTCGCCTCCCCCGTGCAGGAGGACGAGAGCTTTTTCAGATCCATCGCCGTACTGCGCCACAACCCGAAGCTTCTGCTGATCGGCGCGGCGAAAACGATCCACGAGATCTACCCGCGCATAAACCGCACCTATTTCTATCAGTCCGCGTTCCGCGAAACGGGCGCGATGGGCGGCGGCACGGCCGAAACGATGTACGAGACCGTTTCAAGCATCCCCGGCGCGCTTTCGGTGTTCTTTGCCAACAAGCTGATCACCGGATTCGGCGGTATGAAACGCGCGCTGGTCATTTCGCAGATCGCCATCATCTCCGCCCGCGCAATCGCCTACGTTGTGGGCGTGGTGCCCGCCACCCGTTTCGATACGGTGCACGGCTATATCATCATGTGCTCCATCATCGGCATCAGCAGCGCGTTCACAAGCTTTATGGAGATCGCACACTGGTCGCTCATCAACGACTCCATCGACGAGGTGGAGCTCAAAACCGGCCTGCGCACCGAGGGCATCTCGGCGTCTGCGGTCAACTTTGCGAGAAAGATCACAAACAGCCTGCAGTCGCTGATCATGAACCTCACGCTGTACCGGTTTCTCGGTTACAACGCCGTTGCCGGCGACAAAGACTACATCAACCACCAGAGCGAAAAGTTTTACCGCTGGCAATACCCCATCTTCATGCTGGGGCCCGTGGTCGGCGAAGCGCTGTATATTCTGGTCATCCTCTTCGTAAAGGATGACCGCGCGCGGCAGGACGGAATCGAACGTCTGCTGGCGGAAAAACGCCGACAAAACGCGGATCAGGCGCAATAAACGGATCATATTACAGAAAACGCACCTCCGCGAAGAGATGCGTTTTTCTTTTATGAATCATATGAGATTGCAACGGGTCCTTATCCCGCTATGGCAACCGGCTCGGCGGTACCCTTGGCATGGCTTATGATCCCGTAAACGAACCCTTTTATGAACGTTACGATATACACGATCGCTCTGCGCACGGTCGCCACAAAATCCGTCAGGGCGCCGCCGACGTCTTCATCCACCTCTTTTTCGGGCGAAAAGGCGTTTTCCCCGGTCATCGGTTCCATAACGCCGGTTTGCATATCATATACGCAATACCGCGGATAGGCGGGATCGGTATCTACGGTCATCGCGGCGCCCGATGCGTAAAACGCGTTGTACCAGCGCGCCACGCCGCGGCCCCATTCGGAATGCTCAACGTATTTCACAAACCAGGTGTTCTCCGGGAACGCGCATGTAGAGGCGTCGATCAGGCCGTCGGGGGAAATAAATTCGCCTTTCCCGTCCAGTTTTTCGCCGTAAGGCGCCATGGTCGCCCCGAGAGAGGCCTGCCGAACGGTAACGGTATTGTCGTTCGGATAGATACTGTCGGCAAAGAAAGGCAGCATTTCATCGCCGTATTTCACAAGAATCGCGAGCCCCATGCCCTGATCTTTGCATGCCTGCAAAATCTCGGCGTGGCGGTTCTGTACCTGATAGTGGTACTCGTCGATCAGCAAAACGAAATTCGCGTATTCGGGATCGTCGGCGATACCGGCAAGCTTTTTGGCGTCCTCGTAATGCGCGTCATCCACCATGGCCCAGTAAGCGGGCAGCGTGCCGTAAGAGGTCATCAGCATACCGGGCATGATCCGCGGCAGAACTTTTTCAAGGATTTTCTGCGCCATAACGTCGGTGAGGTCGATGCCCGGCGTAACGGCCATCAGTTTAAGTGTATCGAGCAGCAGGCGGCGCGTCAGTTCGTCTTCGATCATCGAATCAAGGTCTGACATATACTGTCCGTTCTGCAGATAGCGGTTCACGGAATCTCCGTCAACGTGCAGGTCGCCCGCAAACAGGTTGCCGATCAGAGAAACGCCGTTGGACGAGGGGGTGAGCAGCACAGTGGAATTCACCCGTTCGGCGCCGTAACGGTACAGATACGCCATTACCACACACGCGCCTTCGCAGCGCCCCTGCAGGTTGACCTTATCTTTGCCCGTGGCGGCGAGCACGGCGTCAATATACTCGTTGAGATCGGCGACCACATCCAGAGGAGAAAGACGCCAGTCGTAAAAATACGAATAATCGTTGGGGTTATACAGTCCGTTTTCGGCCTTATCCGTTACGGGATTGTCTTTCCACCAGGTCTCCTGCCGGCTGCCGGGCCGCGCCTTGCCGTCTTTATCCAGAACAAAATCGCGGTAGACCGGTTCCAGCACAGAGCTGACCTTTTCAACCCATTCGTCGTAATCGTCCGTAAGCACGGAACGGATGAACAGGGGCACGAGTTCCTCCACGGCCGCGTCCGCATAGCCCTCGGGCGCAGGCACGTTATTGCCGTCGTAGATCACGGTCTGTTCGGGCGTACCGTAATCGTTATACAGTTTGCCCAACTTGCCTACGACGTAGATCGTGGGATACGCGCGCGCATCAACGGCAGCATCCGCTGCGAGAACGGGCGTAAGCACCGCGCACAGGATACATACGCTCAGAATTACCGACAGTAGTTTTTTCATTCCGGTTGTCTCTGCTTTCCTATAAAATGTATTATCATTTTATCATATTAAAAAAGCAAAAACAATGGTTTATAAATTTTTATAATAAATCGGGTAATATTGTAAATATTTCTACACTATTGAACCATTTTAATCAAAGGCGCACAACCGTATCCATCGTATCACCAGTGCGCTTCGCCGCAGGAACACGTTTTGTTGATCTTAAACAGCTTATTGAAGAAATTCACGATTTTCCAGATCACCTTCATCAACCCGTTTGAGGAGTGGCAGATATGCGTGCAGCCCTCAGGACGGGGCTCGATAACGGGATCTGTATAGGGCTGCGTTGAGGGATCTGTCAACGGCACGGTATAAGGCTGTGTTACGGGCTCGGTTGCAGGCTCCGTGGGGTCTTCGGGCACAACCGCAGGTTCGTAAGTATGGGTCTCCACCGCGTGAACGAGGCCGATATACGCCCACGAGCCCTTTGCGGCCGCGTATTCGCCGCCGGTAAAGTCGCCCGCGTAGCCCATGCGCACGTTGAACGCCTTGTTGTCGCGGTCAAAATCGTTGGTGCCGTTCAGGTTCTGCGCGAAGGTATACGGGTAGTCGGTGTTGAACCGGGTCAGATTGAATTTGCCCGTAAAAGCCTGCGTATCCGTGATGTCAACAAAGATGCGTTTCACGGGCGTGCCCGCGCACGGGTCCTTTGTGTAGTAAAGCCACGCGTGGTTCGCCGTGCCGAGGGCGGCAAGCCCCTCGCAGAAGCGGATCTGCG
>JAFRSZ010000183.1 GCA_017439205.1 Clostridia bacterium | reverse complement strand
CTTCGCGGGCTTTGAGGACGTAAAGGCCGGTATCGTAAAATGGCCGATGTCCACGATCCGCCTCACCGCCGCCTCCGCCGACCAGCTCGTGGAGCTTTCGGACCGTATCCTCACCGCGTGGCGCGGCTATACGGACGAGGCTGCATTCATCTTTGCCGAAACGAACGGCGAAAAACACAACACCGTTACCCCCATCGCGCGCCGCAGGGGAGACCTCTACGAGATCGATCTTGTGCTGCGCAACAACATCACCACCAACGAGCACCCGCTGGGCGTTTACCATCCGCACGCGCAGCTGCACCACATCAAGAAAGAGAACATCGGTCTGATCGAGGTGATGGGCCTCGCCGTGCTGCCCTCGCGGCTGAAAACCGAGCTTGCCGCCGTGGAGAGCGCTCTTTGCACCGGCGCCGATCTCTCCGCCGATCCGCTTACCGCCGCCCACGCCGCGTGGGGCGAAGAGCTGCGGGCGAAATACCCGGCATTCACCGAAGAGAACGTGAAGGGCATTGTGCAGAACGAGGTGGGCCTTGTGTTCGCCACCGTTCTGGAGCACGCGGGCGTATATAAACGCGACGACGCCGGTCGTGAGGCGCTGATGCGTTTTCTTAACAGTATTTAATCTTTTTTTCACGGAGATATGGTATGAAAAGATCAAAGGCACGCGAAAGCGCGTTTATCCTGCTTTTTGAAAACATCTTCAACCCCGAGTATTCGTTCGCGGATATGAAGGAATTCGCCTCCGACAGCGAGCTGTTTGAGATCGACGCCTTTACCGAGGCGCTCTATGCCGCCGCCGTGGAGAACGTGGCCGCCATAGACGACGAGATCAGAAAATATCTGAAAAACTGGCGTCTGGAGCGGCTCAGCAAGCCCGCCCTCGCCATTCTGCGGCTTTCGTTCTCGGAGCTTCTGTATTTTGACGATATCCCCGCTTCCGTTACCGTGAACGAGGCGGTGGAGCTTGCAAAAAAATACGCTGTGGATAAGGACGCCTCTTTCATCAACGGCGTGCTGGGCAGCGCGGTGCGCGGCGGGCAGCGGCAATGAACGCCCTCGGCATCGACACCAGCAACTATACCACCAGCGCAGCGTTGTATAACGCGGATACCGATGATATGATCTCCCGCCGCCGCCTGCTGCAGGTGAAGGCGGGCGAGCTGGGCCTTCGGCAGAGCGAAGCGGTGTTCCAGCACACGCAGGCGCTGCCCGTACTTCTGCGGGAGGTTTTTTCGGCGGCGGGCGAACGGCCGCAGAGGATCGCCGTTTCGGTATCGCCCTGTGATTTCGAGGGCTCGTATATGCCGTGCTTCACCGTGGGCAAGGGCGCGGCGGACAGCATCGCCGCCGCACTGAACGTGCCGGTATATTACTTCTCGCATCAGGCGGGGCACATCGCCGCGGTGCTCTGGAGCGCGCGCAGAACGGAGCTGTTGGAACGGCCGTTTCTCGCGTTCCACGTTTCCGGCGGCACCACCGAGGCGGTTTTGGTGCGCCCCGACGCCGAAAAGGTGTTCACCGCCGAAAAGAAAGCCGGTTCGCTTGATCTGAAAGCAGGGCAGGCGATCGACCGGGTCGGAAAAATGCTGGGGCTGCCGTTCCCCGCGGGGCCCGCGCTGGACGCGCTGAGCCGCACCGGCGGCCGTGTATATAAAATCAGGCCCAGCATGAAAAACGGCTCCTGCTCTCTTTCGGGGCTGGAAAACCGCTGCGCCGATATGCTTGCTGCAGGGGAGCCCCCCGCGGATATCGCCCGCTACTGTATCATGTATATCTGCCGCGCGCTGGAAGAAATGACCGACGCGCTGCTGAAAGAGCATAAAGGCCTGCCGCTGGTGTTTTCCGGCGGCGTGACCTCCAACACCATTATCAGGGAACGCTTTACGAAAAACTACGGCGCGGTATTTGCCGAAGGCGGCCTAGCCTCCGATAACGCCGCGGGACTGGCGTTTCTGGGAACGATAAAATGAACCTGCCCGTTGTTACCGTTTCACAACTGAATCTGTATATCAAAAAGATGTTCGACAGTGATCTGAGCTTCGCCTCGGTGATCCTGTCGGGCGAAATCAGCAACCTCTCGCCGCATTACCGCAGCGGCCACCTCTATTTTTCTCTGAAGGACGATACCTCCGCCATCAAGGCGGTGATGTTCGCGCGCGAGGCCTCGCGCCTGCGCTTTCAGCCCGAAAACGGAATGAAGGTGCTCGCCGTGGGCCGGGTGACCGTGTTCGAACGGGACGGGGTCTACCAGCTTTACGTGCGCGAGCTGCAGCCGGACGGCGCAGGCGCGCTGGCGGTCGCCTTTGAACAGCTGAAAAAGAAGCTGGAGGCAAGGGGGCTGTTCGACGCCGCGCACAAGAAACCGATCCCGGCGTATCCGAAGCGTATCGGCGTGATCACGTCGCCGAATGGCGCGGCGCTGCAGGATATCCTGAACATCATCCGCCGCCGGTACCCGCTGTGCGAGGTGATCGTGGCGGGCGTTACGGTACAGGGCAACGCCGCCGCGGAAGAGATCGTTGAGGCGATCGAAGCGTTCAACAAAAGAAATCTCGCGGACGTGCTGATCGTGGGCCGCGGGGGCGGCAGCGCCGAAGACCTGTGGTGCTTCAACGACGAAACGCTCGCTTATGCGATCTATAACAGCCGCATCCCGGTGATCAGCGCCGTGGGGCACGAAACGGATTTTACGATCAGCGATTTTGTTGCGGACCTGCGCGCCCCCACGCCCAGCGCCGCCGCGGAACTGGCGACGCCCGATATCTTTGAACTCACGCACCGCGTATCGTCGCTTGAAAACGCCCTGTTTTCCGCATACGGCAGGGTGCTTTCAGAAAAACGGGCGGCGTTTGAAAAGCTCGCAGCGCGCCGTTCCTTTGCCTCCGCCGAGGGCTTCTTTGAATCGGACCGGCGGCATATAGAGGAGCTCTCCCGGGCGCTGTGCCTGCATACCGAAACGGCGCTGCGCAAAGAATCCGACCGGGCTGCCGACGCCCGCAGAAAACTGGATAAGCTTACCGAATCTCTTTTGAACGCGCAGAAACTGCGCTTTGCAAAGGATGTTACCGCGCTGAAAAAGCTCAACCCCCTGGACGTGCTTCTGCGGGGCTACGCCGCCGTGGAAAAGGACGGCTGCGTGCTCTCGGGCGCGGGTGATATCGCCGTGGGCGATACCGTGCAGGTATTGCTGCGGGACGGCCGCCTTACCTGCGGCGTGCAGGGCGTACAGAAAGGAAATATCAATGGAACAAATGCAGTATGAAACCGCCGTGAAACGGCTGGAAGAGATCGTGGCCGCGCTCGAAAAGGGCGGCATCACGCTGGATGATTCCGTAAAGCTCTTTGAAGAAGGGGCGTCGCTTGCGGCGTTCTGCAGCAAAGCGCTGAAAGAGGCGGAACTGAAGATCACGCGGCTTTCCGCCGCCGGAGAAAACGCGAATGAAGAATGAAAACGAGGCGCTGATGCGCCGTAAAATAGAAGAGACCGTATTCGCCGGGCTGCCCGCGTGCGAGGGCGCGCTTTCGCCGGTGCGGGAAATGCTGCTGTATTCCCTTGAAAGCGGCGGGAAACGGGTGCGCCCGTACCTGTGCCTCAAATTCTGCGAGGCTTCCGGCGGGAACTGGGAGAACGCGCTGCATTTCGCCGCCGCGGTGGAATACGTGCACACCTATTCTCTGATCCACGACGATCTTCCCTGCATGGATAACGACGATTACCGCAGGGGCAAACTGTCGTCCCATAAAAAGTTCGGCGAAGCCAACGCCCTGCTGGCGGGCGACGCCCTGCTCACTCACGCCTTTTCCCTTGCCGCCGCCGCGTTCGGCGCGGGGGAGGTTCCCGCCGGGGCCGCCGTGCGCGCCTGCGCGGAGCTTTCAAGGCTCGCCGGGGCGGACGGTATGGTGGGCGGCCAGTATATCGACCTTGCCAGCGAAGGCGCACAGGCCGACGCCGCGCTGCTCTTTGCCATGGACCGGCTGAAGACCGGCGCGCTGATCGAAGCCGCCGCCGTGCTCGGCTGCATCGCCGCGGGCGCGGATGAAGAAAAGATTACCGCCGCCCGTACTTTTGCCGTGAACCTGGGCCTTGCGTTCCAGATCACGGACGACCTTCTGGAACAGGCGGACGAGGGCAATTCCGACGACGCCAACAACAAAGTCACCTACGTTTCATGCTTCGGTACGAAAAAGGCCGCCGCGCTTGCCGCCGATTATACCGAAAAAGCGATCCGCGCGCTGGACGTTTTCGGCCCGGCGGCGGAGGATCTTCGCGCCTTTGCCGGGGCGCTGCTCAACAGAAAGAACTGATTCCTTTCGGAGGGACAGGATTTGGAATACAGGTTATTATCCGCGATCAAATCGCCGGCCGACGTAAAGAAGCTGGACGAAAGCGAGCTTCCGGAGCTCGCCGCCGAGATCCGCGATCAGATGATCCATACCGTATCGGTTTCCGGCGGGCACCTTTCAAGCAATCTCGGTGTGGTGGAGCTCACCATCGCCCTGCATCGGGTGTTCCGTTCACCGGAGGATAAGATCATATGGGACGTCGGCCACCAGTGCTACGCCCATAAAATGCTCACCGGCCGGTTCGACCGGTTCGATACGCTGCGCGCGCCGGACGGTATTTCGGGCTTTACCCGCCGTTATGAGAGCGAGCACGATATCTTTTCGGGCGGGCATTCCAGCGTGGCGCTTTCCGCCGCGTACGGCATTGCCGAAGCCAATAAACTCAAAAAGAACAAGAATTATACCATAGCCGTGGTGGGCGACGGCGCCTTTACCGGCGGCATGGTGTATGAGGCGCTGAACAACGCCGGGCACGCGGGCACGGGCACGAAGCTGATCGTGATCCTGAACGACAACGAGATGAGCATCTCGAAAAACGTGGGTGCCCTCGCCAAATATTTCGCAACGATCCGCGCCAACCCCCGCTATTTCCGTCTGAAGGCCAAAACCGAGAACGTGCTGAACCATATTCCGCTCATCGGCCGCAAGCTCGCTAAAATTTTGTTCCGGCTGAAAACCAGCCTCAAAAACAGGATCTATAAGAGCACCATGTTCGAGGATATGGGCTTCCGCTATATCGGGCCGATCGACGGGCATTCCATCCCGCATCTGGTCGACGCGCTCCGCGGCGCGGTGGAGGCCAATTACCCGGTGATACTGCACATCAATACCGTAAAGGGCAAGGGCTACGAGCTGGCGGAGCAGAATCCCGACCGCTTCCACGGCATTTCCGCGTTCAACATAGAAACCGGCGAGAAGAAGCTCTCCGCCAAGAGCTTTTCGGACGCGTTCGGCGAATTCATGTGCGCCGCCGCTGAAAAGGATAAGCGCATCTGCGCCGTCACCGCGGCCATGTCGCTGGGTACGGGGCTCGAAAATTTCGGAAAGGTCTTTCCGCAGCGGTTCTTCGACGTGGGCATTGCCGAGCAGCACGCGGTCACCTTCGCGGCGGGGCTTGCCCGGGGCGGGATGCTGCCGGTGGTGGCGGTGTATTCCACCTTTTTGCAGCGCGCATACGACCAGATCATACACGACTGCGCAATGCAGCAGCTCAAGATCGTGCTCGCGGTGGACCGCGCCGGGTTCGTGGGGGACGACGGCGAGTCGCACCACGGCCTGTTCGATCCCGCGTACCTGAATTCGATCCCGGATATCACGGTGTACGCGCCCGCCACATTCCGCGAAATGGAACACAGCTTTTACGAAGCGTTTTATAAAACCGAGGGCAGCGTGGCGGTCCGGTACCCCCGCGGGGTGGAGCCGCAGCTTCCCGAGGAATACACCTATACCGGCGAAGACTGGCAGTGTACCGGCGATCCCGCCGATATCGCCATCGTCACCTACGGGCGCTGCTACGCCGAGGCGCTGGAAGCGAGAAGGCGTCTTGCCGAAGAGGGCGTACGCGTTATGGTCGTAAAACTCACGCGCATCAAGCCCGTGCCCAAAGAGGCCGTGCAGTTCGCGATGCAGGCAGAAAGGATCTTCTTTTTTGAAGAGGCGCAGCGTTACGGCGGCATCGGCGAGACCTTTGCGGATAAGCTCTTCCAATACGGCTACCGCGGCTTTTACAGAAACACCGGCATTCAGGGGCAGTTCGCCGCGCAGAACACCGTGCAGGGCCTGCTGAAGTTCTATCAGCTTGACGCCGAAAGCATGGTGCAGGCGATAAAAGAAAGCGAAGAAACATGACTGAAAGAATCAGACTTGACGTATATCTCACCGAACAAAAGTTATTTGAAAGCCGCGAAAAAGCCCGCGCCGCCGTGATGGCGGGGCAGGTGTTTGTGAACGGGCAAAAGGCCATGAAGCCGGGCGATACCGTGAAACCGACGGACCGCGTGGAAGCGCGCGGCGGGGCGGAATTCGTGAGCCGCGGCGGGCATAAGCTCAAAAAGGCGGTGCAGGTATTCTCTTTATCGCTGGAGAATAAAATCTGTATGGATATCGGCGCGTCCACCGGCGGTTTTACGGACTGCATGCTGCAGAACGGCGCAGAAAAGGTGTACGCCGTGGACGTGGGCTACGGACAGCTCGCGTGGAAGCTGCGCAGCAATGAACGGGTGGTGAATCTGGAACGCACAAACATCCGCTACCTCACCCGAGAACAGGTGCCGGAGCCGCTCGATTTCGCTTCGGTAGACGTGGCCTTCATCTCTTTAAAACTGGTGCTGCCTGTGGCGTATGCTTTCCTCGCGCCGGACGGCGAATGCGTCTGCCTTGTGAAACCGCAGTTCGAGGCGGGCCGCGAAAAGGTGGGCAAGAAGGGCGTGGTGCGCGATATATTAACGCACGTTGAGGTGCTGCGTGATACCGTGGCCTTTGCGCTCGAAACCGGCTTTGCCGTGCGCGGACTCGATTATTCGCCCATCAAAGGCCCCGAGGGCAACATCGAATACCTGCTGTATCTCGCGAAGGGCGCGGTCGAAAGCGTGCCCGTTTCGCCCGAAGACGTGGCGAAAGCCTCTCATGAAGCGCTGGGCCGATCCAATCCCTGATTTCCGATTTTCAATTTGTATATAAGGCGGTGACCTGACCGAATGAAAGCGGCCATAATTCCAAATCTCACCCGTACGCGCGCAAGGGATATCTCTCTGAAGCTGATTTCCGCGCTGGACCGCGCAGGGATCGGCGCTCTGATGAGTGAGCGGATGCGCACGGCCTTCCCGGGGGTGAACTGCAAATTTGTGCCCGAAGAAACGCTGTATGCTTCCGCCGACATCGTGATGCCCGTGGGGGGCGACGGTTCCGTGATCCGCGCAGGCAAGAGGGCGGCCGCCTGCGGCAAGCGCATCCTGGGCGTGAACGCGGGCAACCTCGCGTATCTCTGCGGTCTGGACCCCGAAGATCTCGATCTGCTGCCGAAGCTTGCGGCAGGGGAGTATTCGATCCAGCGGCGTCTGCTGCTCTCGGCTGAGTTTTACCGGGACGGCATTCTCACCGGCACGGAGCTGTGCCTGAACGATATCGTGTTCTGCCGCGGCGAAACGATCGGCATGGTGGATATCAGCGTGCAGGCGGACGAGAAGCCCATCGCCGATTACATTGCCGACGGCGTGATCTTTTCCACGCCCACGGGCAGCACGGCATATTCCATGGCCGCCGGCGGCCCGATCATGGAGCCCACACTGGACGCCGTTCTGCTCACGTCCATCTGCCCGCACTCGCTGGCGTTCCGCCCGTATATCTTCGGCGCGGATACCGTGTTTACCGTGCGCGGGCGCGAGCGCACCGAGGGCGCGGACGTTCGCTGGTCCTGCGACGGGGAGCGCACCGTGACTCTGCAGGAAAACGAAACGGTGAAGATCCGCCGGGCGTCGGTGCATGCCGAGTTCATTTCGCTGAAAACGGATAATTTTATAGATATCCTCAACAAGAAAACACTCAGAAACAAATGAGGGGGTAACGTTTTGAAAAAAAACAGACAGGCGCTGATCGCCAGGATCATCTCCGAAAACAAGATCAGCACGCAGGAAGAGCTTCTGGATCTTCTGCTTGCTTCTGGCATGAACGCCACGCAGGCGACGGTATCCAGAGACATCAAGGAAATGAAGATTGTGAAGCGCGCGGACGCGATGGGCGATTACCGTTATTCGCTGCCCAGCGTGCGTGACGAGCAGAGCCATTCAAAGTACATGTCCATTCTCACCGGCACCGCGATCAAAACCGATATCGCGATGAACACGGTGGTCGTCAAGTGTCATGTGGGCACCGCGCAGGCCGCCTGCGCCGCGCTGGACCGCATCGGTCTTGAGAACGTTGCCGGCACCCTCGCGGGGGACGATACGATCTTCGTGCTGTGCTATACCCCCGAAGCGGCGCTGGGCGTCAGGGCCCGGCTGGACGAGCTCTTCGGGTTCTGAGCGTTATGCTGCAGTATCTTCAGATCGAAAACATCGCCACCATCTATAAGGCCGAGATCGGCTTTGACCGGGGGCTGAATATCCTTACCGGCGAGACCGGCGCGGGCAAATCGATTCTGATCGATTCCATCAACGCCGTTTCCGGCGCGAAGACCTCAAGGGAGCTGATCCGCACGGACGCCCCCTCCGCCTATGTGCGCGCGCTGTTCTGCGACGTGGGCCCCGCGGTGGCTCAGACTCTCGCAGAGGCGGGGCTGCCTGCGGAGGAAGACGGCTCTCTGCTTTTGCAGCGCAGGCTCTATCGGGACGGCCGCAACGACTGCTTCGTGAACGGCGTGCCGGTAACCGTGGGCATGCTGAAAAACGTTGCGATGCGGCTTATCAACATCCACGGGCAGCGCGATTCCCAGACTTTGCTCGACAGCGCCCGGCACATCGAATTCCTTGACGCGTTCGCCGAAGACGGGGCGCAGAAAGCGGATTATGAAGCCTCGTTCGCCGCGCTTAAAGAGGTCGCCGCGGCCATCAGGGCGCTCTCGATGGACGAAGCCTACAAAGCCCGGCGGCTGGATCTGCTGCAGTTCCAGATCAAAGAGCTCAGAAACGCCGACGTGCAGGAGGGCGAGATCGCCGCACTGAAGCACAAAAAGGCGATCCTCAATAACTCGTTGAAGGTGCGCGAGGCCCTCTCAAAGGCGCTGAATGCGCTGATCGGGGACGGGGACGCGCCCGGCGCGGACGCGCTTCTCAGCGCCGCGGCAGGGGAGATCTACGCCGTGAGCGACGTGGCGAAGGGACTCAGCGCCGTTGCCGACAGCGTGGACGGCGCAAAGGATACGGTGCTGGACGCAGCTTCCGTTCTGGACGACGTTTTGCAGCAGCTCGCCGCAAACGAGGGCAACCTGGATGAGATCGAAGAGCGGCTGGATCTGCTCTATCGCCTCTCCCGCAAATACGGCGCCACCGAGAAAGAGATGCTCGCATTTCTCGCCGAGGCCGAAACAGAGCTTGAAAACATCACCTTCGCCGAAGAGAAAACGGCGAAGCTCACCGAAGAATACGAGGCCCTGCTGTCAGAAACGGAAAAGAAAGCCGCCGTACTCTCGAAATGCAGAAAAAAAGCGGCGAAGGCCCTTAGTGCCGCCATCGAAAACGAACTCTCGTTTTTGGATATGCCGAACGCACGCTTCGTTGTGAACGTGGAGCCTGCCGATATGGCGGAAAACGGCGCGGACGCCGTGGAATTCCTGATCTCGGCGAACCCCGGCGAAGCGCCGAAAGCGCTGGGGAAGGTGGCGTCCGGCGGCGAACTCTCGCGCGTGATGCTTGCCGTAAAAAACGTTCTGCAGGAGCAGCATTCGGCCTCTTCGCTGATCTTTGACGAGATCGATACCGGCGTTTCGGGCAGCGCGGCAGGCAAGATCGCCTTAAAGCTGAGCGCGCTGTCGCGCAGGGCGCAGGTGCTGTGCATCACGCATTCGGCGCAGATCGCCGCGTTTGCCGACGCGCATAAGTTTTTGATAAAACACGTGGAAAACGATAAAACCTTTACCGAGATCCTCTCGCTTGACGAGCCTGCCCGCGCGCGGGAGCTGGCACGTATCACCTACGGCGAAAACTGCACGCCCAAACAGCTCGAGAGCGCCGCTGAGATGATCAGAAAAGCGCAAGAGGAAAAACGCAAGATGACCGTGTAACGGAGGTGTTTCAATGAAAAAATCTCACGGTATTCTGTTGGGGCTGGTTTTGATCGCGCTGGGCATATACTGGGTGCTCCGTGTGATCGAGATCATTCCCGCTGATTTTACATTGTTCTTTGACGGCTGGTGGACGCTGTTCATCATCGTCCCCTGTGTGATCGCGCTGTTTTCAAAAGGGGATAAGGCGCTGCCCGCGATCGGGCTTGCGGTCGGCGCAGCGATGCTTCTTGCGGAGCAGGAGGTCATCACCTGGACGCAGCTCAAAAACATGATCCTGCCCGTGCTCGTGGTGGTCCTCGGCCTGTTTTTGCTGCTTCGGGCGCTGATCACAGGGAAGCACGGTTCCGCAACGGACCCTGCGTTGTCCGATAACCGCGTGAGCGCGGTGTTCGGCAACCGGCTCGCGGATCTTTCCGGTTCCGATTTTAACGGCGGGACGGTGACCGCTGTGTTCGGCACCGCCGTGTTGGATCTCTCACGCGCGATGCTGAAGCCTGACGCCGAGATCCGTGTGCGCGCTGTGTTCGGCAGCGTGGAGGTCCGCCTTGCCGGGAATACCGCGGTGCGGTTCCATATCGTTCCCCTGTTCGGCGGGGTAAGCGACCGCCGCGCCGACAAACCGGACAATAACGCCCCCGCGCTGCATGTGAGCGGCACGGTGACCTTTGGGAGTGTGAGTGTAGTATGAACGAAGAGTATCAGAATAATGAAATGAACGCAATACCGGATCTTCCCGCCGGGAACGCCCCCGCCGGGAACGGCGCAGGAAAGGGCGGCGATAAAACCGCAAAATACGTATGTATCGCCCTTGCAGGCGTTGTGGTGGTGCTGCTGATCGTGGTAGCGTTCCTGCTCGGCCAGCGCAGCGGCAAAAAACCGACCGACGATCCGTCCGTTTCGGTAACGGGCGGCGGCGTTTCGGTTACGGACGTTTCCGCCGGCACCACCGCCGCGCAGATTACCGATCACACGTTCAACGGCAATTCTTCCACCGCGGCGGATCTCCCGATTGCCGAAGCTCCGGCGAATCTGACCGTATCCATGACGGCGGGCAGCCTTACCTTTGTATCGGGTACGGATTTCAACGTCGCTTACGATCCTTCGGTGATCAACGTGACCCAAAGCGGCGATAGCGTGACCGTTGAAAACGCCCATCCCAACCCCACCGCGAGCGAGCGGAACAGAATGAACGTTACCGTTACCGTACCCGAGAATTATATTTTCCGGAACGTGGATATCGAATTCGGCGCGGGCAAGCTGATCGTGCGGTCGCTGGGCGCAGATATGCTCAGCCTGCAGCTCGGCGCGGGAAGCTCCACGCTTGATAACCTGACCGTGACCGGCTCCGCGGATATCCAGCAGGGCGCTGGCGCGTTGGATATCAAAAGCGGCAATATCGCAAACCTTACGCTGCAGTGCGGCGCGGGCGCAACGCAGGTAAAAGCGGCGCTCCCGGGAAGCAGCCGCATCAACGCCGCTGTTGGCGCGGTGAATATCGATCTGAGCGGCAGCGCCGCGGATTATACCGTAACCTTCAACATGAGCCTCGGCGCCTGCTATTACAACAGCGAAAAGATCGCCCGCAGCGGTTCTTACGGCAGCGGCCCCAATACGGTGGATATCTCCGGCGGCTTCGGCGTGATGCGCGTCAACGTCAGATGAATGAAAAATAAAAAATGAAAAGTCCGGTCTGCTTTGCAGGCCGGGCTTTATTATGAGGAATCTAACTTCTTGTTTATCTTCGCTCTCGAAATAACTCCGAACTCTCATCTCATCTTCCCGTAGTGTTTCGGTTCCACGATGCCGGGCAAAAATGAGATCGCGAAGCGCAGGATCGCCTGCAGCGGCTTTACGTGTGTGAAATCCACCACGCTGCGGCTGAGGTAATCCGCGATCTTCTGCACGCTGGGGTCGCTGGAGGGATCCATGACCACCCTGCCGTCTGCGCGGAAGCGGAAATCGAGCATCCGTTTGCCGATGGTCTCGATCGGGCGCACGGAAACGAACAGCCGGTCGTCCGCGAGCCAACGGGCGGTGCAGCACACTTTATAGGTGACCTTGCCGAGCGTCATCTCGCCGTAGCAGTAGCGGCCGTTCATACCGGCCTTCACGGTGTTTTCTTCATCTCCCTCGCGCCAGCGCATCGTGAGCGCGTCGTCCTCAAAGCTGAACGCCATATCGTCGATGTTTCCGGCACGGTCGGTTGCCATAAAGGTGATCGCCAGCGGCAGCATGCTCATCGGGAAGCCGATCAGGTTCAGAAAGATCTTTTTGCGGAATTTGATATTTTTGCCCTCAATAAGATCCGCCATCGGCGAAACGGAGGCCTCGAACGGCGTTTCTATCGCGGCGTTTCGCAGCTTTTCTTCCAGCGCGGGCACGGCGGGCTTTGCGGGCGCGCCCTCTTCCGCGATGAAGGCGGCGGGGAAGTATTTCCAGATCAGGTCGCGGCAGTCCTGCTCCATCGGGATGCCGGAATTCACCGCAACAATGGCGTCGTAATCCTCAAACACGATGCCGAACTGCGAGAACATGCCGTCCGCGCGGTAGCCCTTCGCGCCCTCGTTGCGCCATACGCAGTAGCCGTAACCGGCGCGGGAATCGGGCGAGGTGTTCGCCGGCGCGTTATCCGCCTGATATCCGATCATTTCTTTTGCGTAAGCTTCGGGGAAGATGCGCCTGCCGTTGAACTCGCCGCCGTTCTGGATCAGCAACATCAGCTTCGCGATATCCTCTGTTGTCACATACAGCCCCCAGCCGCCGGCCTCAACGCCGTTTTCATCCGTTTCCCACTGGGGGTAATCGATGCCCAGCGGCTCGAACAGGCGCGGCTGCAGATAATCGCGCACGCACATGCCGGTTACGCGCGCCAGAATGGCACAGAGCATAAAGGTGTTTTCGCTCACGTATTTGAATTCCTCGCCTGGGGCGCTCTTCCACGGGAACCTGAAATAGGATTCCACCCAGTGCCCCTTGCTCTTGTCGTCCAGGATGCTGGGGTTTTTGCCGCTGGTCATCGTGAGCAGGTGGCGCACGGTGAGCATGTCAAGATACTTGTCTTTCAGGCGGTCGGTATACTCCGGAAAGAAATCCTTCACCTTGTCGTCAAGCGAAAGGAGCCCTTCGCCCAGCGCGATGCCCACGGCCACCGCCGTAAAGGTCTTGCTCACGGAATACAGCGCGTGCGGGCGGTCTGCCGTGAAGGGCGCGCGATAGCACTCCGCCGCCACAACGCCGTGGCGCAGCACCATAAACGAGTGGATATTATAGTCGTTTTCTTCAATGTCGATCAGAAATTTTTCGATCTCCACGCCGGAAACGCCCGCCTCTTCGGGGTATCGGGCGCGCGGAAGCTTATACTTTTCAGCCATCATGAGCTCCTTTGTATCGTTTTTTTTCATTATTTTACCATGTTTGCGTTTTGTTTTCAACAATGAAGTTGACGATATGAAAAAAACGGCGTAAAATGAAAACGGTGATATGATGCAGCGGACCATTGAATTTGTGATACCGCCGGATTTTGACGGCGAAAAGCTCATCGCCTTCCTGCGCGGGCGGGTGGGCGTTTCGGTGCGCACCCTCAATAAGCTCAAGGCGGACCCGGAGGGGCTTCTGCTTAACGGCGAACATATCCGCACGGTCGATCCCGTTCATACCGGGGACGTGCTTACCGTGCGTATGCCGCGGGAAGCGTGCGGTATCGCCCCGGGGGAGCATGCCGGCCTGCGGATCGTTTACGAGGACGACGACGTTCTTCTGATCAACAAGCCCGGCGACCTTGCCGT
>JAFRSZ010000182.1 GCA_017439205.1 Clostridia bacterium | reverse complement strand
CGTGCTCTTGCCGTGGTCGATGTGCGCGATGATCGAAAAGTTTCTGATGTGGGTCTTTTGTTCTTTCATATATCCCCCGTAAAATAGTTTTCAATTCGGAATTCGGAATTCGGAATGCAGAATTATCGAAAAATCTATTCTTTTGAATGATAATATCAAACTGCACAGGAAAAAATCATTCGTTCTTTTAAGCAGTTCGGCTTCGGATTCAGTCAATTCCGAATTCCGCATTCCGAATTCCGCATTCCGAATTCCGCATTATAACGTATCCGTATGCGCCTTGAAGCCCTCGCCCAGCACCTCTTTGGAATCGCTGATGATGATAAAGGGCTTTTCATCGTATTTGCTCACGATGCGGCGGACCTGCGCCACCTCGTGGGTACGCACCACGCAGAGCAGCATTTTATGGGTCTCGCCCGTGTAGCCGCCCACCGCGTCGATCACGGAAACGCCGCGGCCCATCTGCGCCATGATATCCCCCATGATCTCCTTCGGTTTGCCGGTCATGATCAGCAGCATCTTGGAGTTGTTGCGGCCCGAGATCACGTAATCCACGGCAATGGAGTTGATAAATACGATCACCAGCGAAAACAGGATGGTTTCAAAGCTCTTATACATGATACCGGCGAGGGCGATCACCACAAGATCGCTGGCCAGCACCAGCTTGCCCACGGAAATGTGCGGCAGCTTGAGCCGCAGCAGACGGCCGATGATATCGGTGCCGCCGGTGGTGGAACCTCTGAGGAACACGATGCCCAGCCCCACGCCCATGATCACGCCGCCGAAAATCACGGCAAGCATTTTATCGCCGGTAAAAAGCATCTGCGGGTATTTTTTGCTCAGATAATCGAGCACGTCGATGAACACCGAAAGCAGCGCGGAGCACACCACGGTTTTGGCGATAAAGCGGAAGCCGAACGCCTTCCACGACATGATAAAAAGCGGTACGTTGATCAGAAACACCAGCATACCGACCGGCAGTACCGGCAGCAGATAGTTGATCAGAATGGCAAGAGTGGTGATGCCGCCGGGCACAAACTGCATGGGCCGGATGAAGCAAACCACAGAAACCGCGTACATCAGCGTGCCAAGCGTACACAGAAGCACGTCCAGCGCGATATTGACCGCCTTGCGGTGGAACTCTTTTTTTTCTTCAGGCGTTCTGTTCTTCAGTTCTTTTTGCATGTTCATATTCCTCGTTTATTTTTACGACTGCGCCGAACAGCTCGGCGATACGGGCGGTCTGTTTGGTGAGATAGAGATAACCGAACAGCGCTTCCAGCCCGGTGGCGCGGTGGTACTGCGCCTGCGTTTTGTTTTTCGGCACGTGGCCGGGACGCGCGTTGCGCCCGCGCCGGAACGCGGCGGCCTCTTCTTCGGTGAGCAGCGGTTCCAGCGCCTTTGAAACGTAGCTCTGGAACGCGGCGTTGGAAAAAGAAACCGTTTTCTCGTGCAGCTGGTTCACGTTTCCCGCTTCACGCGCAAGGATCGTTTCGCGCGCCATCAGCTCGTATACCGCGTCGCCGATATAGGCGAGCGTGAGGCCGTTGAGCTTTTCGGGCTGCGTTTCGGCGACGGAAACGGGCGGCTCGGGCACGCGCGGCTGCGCGGCGGGGGCTGCGGATACGCGTTTTTTACGGAACATAATCAAACTCCAGATCGTAGATCACCACGGTATCGCCCTCTTTGATGCCGCGCTCCACAAGGCCGTTCAGGATGCCGCTGGATTCCAGCACCCGCTGAAAATACTGCATGCTCTCGTAATCGTCCATATCGGTTTTGTTCAGGATCTTTATAAGCCACTCAGCCTCTACGTAGTAGGTATCGCCGTCCTTCGTGATCTTAAAGCCGGTGGAGGCCTTTTTGCCCTCGAGGATCTCAAGCGGCACCTCTTGGGCTTCGTACCGCTTGATGGGCGGCAGCGTGCTGAGCTTTTCGGCCACGGCGCGGATCAGCTCTTTGGTGCCGATGTTAATCGGGGCGCAGATCTCGTAATACTCCAGCCCCTGTTCTTCAATAAAGGCACGGAACCGGGCGAGCTGCGCCTCGTCGGCGAGGTCGATCTTGTTCGCCGCCACGATCTGCGGGCACTTCGCCAGCGCGGGATCGAATTTTGCAAGCTCGGCGTTGATCACTTTGAAATCTTCAATGGGGTCTCTCCCCTCGCTGCCGGCCACGTCCACGATGTGAACCAGCATACGGCAGCGCTCCACATGGCGCAGGAAGCGGTGACCGAGCCCCACGCCGTCGCCCGCGCCCTCGATAAGGCCCGGGATATCCGCCATGACGAAGCTGTTTTCTTCATCGATCCGCACCACGCCGAGCACGGGCGTGACGGTGGTGAAATGGTAATCGGCGATCACGGGCTTTGCCTCGCTCACCACCGAGATCAGCGTGCTTTTGCCGACGTTCGGATAGCCCAGCAGGCCTACGTCCGCCAGAAGCTTCAGTTCCAGCACGACCTCCCAATCCTCGCCCGGATAACCGTCGCGGGCGAAACGGGGCGTCTGCCGCGTGGCGGAGGAAAAATGCTGGTTGCCCCAGCCGCCCTTGCCGCCTTTGGCAATGACGTAGGGACCGTCACCGGAGATATCCGCAAGCACGGCGCCGCTTTCCGCCTCTTTGATCACGGTGCCGCGGGGTACTCTGATGATCAGATCGCTGCCGCTTTTGCCGGTTTTGCGGTTGCCGGAGCCGTTTTGGCCGTTTTCGGCCTGATACGAGCGCTTATAGCGGAAATCGGTGAGCGTGGAAAGATGGTCGTCCGCCATAAAAACCACGTCGCCGCCCTTGCCGCCGTCGCCGCCGTCCGGACCGCCGGAGGCCACGTATTTCTCACGGTGGAACGCCACCGCGCCGTTGCCGCCGTTGCCGGCTTTGATTTTGATCTTCGCGTAATCGATAAACATGGCAATATACCTTTATTAACAAGAGTCTATAATAATTCAATTTTATATTATATCACAAAGAAAAAAAAATATAAATAGAAAAAACAAAAAAATTTCAAGCGGGGCCAAAAAATATATCTTTCTGACGAGCAGGTTCTTCTTTTGTCGAATGCGTTGACAGCATACAAGATATTGTGGTAATCTTTGCGGGAAGGTACAAGAATGGGCGTTTGGAAGTTTCAATTCCGGGAGGAAAGCCATGGACGTTCAAACCGGCATGATCATTTTGGGCGAATTCGCGCTGCTGGGGGCGGTAATCTGGGCTTACCGGCACGAAAAAGCGCTGATCGCAGTTGAAAAGCATCTGTCGAAAAAGCTGCGCACCGTTCGCAGGCACAGGGCGCGAGTGAAGGAGATCCGCCGAAGGGAGAGGATCAACCGCAGGGCGGTATATACGCCGATGAAACCGCCGAAGCACAGCGCCGGAGAAAAAGCCGCGTGAAAATTGGAATTTGCAGCTCTCCCACGAAAAAAACGCCGCAGGGAAACCCCTGCAGCGCCTTCGCACTGTATCGGTATTCAGAACTGAAGCGTTTCACCCGCAGCCAGGACCTGCGGCGCGCCGTTTGCCATATATACGGTAACGTCGTTTTCCGTCCGGTTCTCGATCAGTACCGTCTGGTTCACGCTGATGATCTTGCCGTATGTGCCGCCGGTAAGGCGGAACACGCAGTTTTTACCGCGGGCGTACAGCGTTCCGGCCCCGCCGTTCAGGTTCACGGTGGTGTTTTCGCCGTACACGGCAAGCGTTTCCACGCGGCCGTTGAGCGTAAGGCCCTCTTCGCCGATGGCTTCCACGATCACGGTACCGAGAGCGCCGCTCGAAACCACGCCGCTGTTCGCCGCTTCAAACACGATCGTTTTACCGGTATAATCCCCCTCGGGGATCACAACGTTCTCGGCTTTGTCGGTACGCAGACGGATCGTTTTGTCGTCCGATGCAAGAACGGTAGCAAACGCATCGGCGTTGAGCGCGTTGCGCACATAGTTATTCTTATCGACATCCTGCAGCGCATCCAGTTCGGCGATCAGGCCTGCGACGGGCTGCGCGGCGCTCTCCCCTTCGCTCTCGGAGATCTCCGGCGAAGGCGCGCCGGTCTTTTCGGCAGGCGTTTTGCCGCAGGCGCATAAAAGCGCGGCCGTAAGGGCGCCACAGAGCACTGCGATCAGGATTCTGTTTTTCAATGTGTTCTCACTCCTGCTTTCCTGCGCAGAAAAGATCACTCTGCGTTTTCAGGGAACGTAAAGGTATAGGCCGTGGTTTTCGTAACGTCGAAGGTCACCGTAAAATCACCCAGACGGGCAAGCGCGCCGACGCCCGTTGCCTGCGCGGTGACCGCCATCTTCTTTTCAAAGGTGACGGATTCCAGCAGGTCGGAATACAGATCGGAAACCGTTTTCATACGGCAGTCCTTATACTCTACAGTATAATCCTTTACCTGTAAATAATCTTTAAGGCCGTCGAACCCGGCAAGCACTTCTTCCTTCGCTGCAGGCGCGCCGAAACACGCGTCCACCATGGCGGCGTCCACCGGAAGCAGGGTAACGGTTTCTTTCTCATTGCCGTTTTCTTCCGTTTCGGTCTTTGTTTCCTCTTCATAGAACCGGAATTCCATAAACAGGATGTTATCCACCGTCACAGGCTGGGTAACGCCGGTACAGTAATCCGCCGTTTTCAGGTTTTTGAGCAGCGTATCGGCGGTATCGGCGGGCTGAAGCTCCCGTTCCCCGCGGCCAGGACCGGCCTGCATGGTCATTTTTTTCAGCGTATCAGCCGCTTTTTTAAGGATATCGGCATCTCCGGTTTCGGACGAGACCGAGGGTTTCCCTACCGAGTACGACACCGTTTCCTTCACTTCGGAAGCCTCTCGCAGAGCGTTTGCCAGCGCTTCATTATAGAAGTCTGCCATCTGCGGCGCGTCGGGAGCGTCAAGGATCTCACGCTCTCTTGCCTGCAGGATGTTTTTCAACACCTCGCAGGAGCTGCAGCAGAGCAGCAGCGCCGCGCAGAGCATCAGAGCCATGGCGGTGAAGAATCGCTTTTTCATAAACAGCACTCCTTCTTTTCGGATTTACTCGTCATAGGTTGCCTGCAGACCCTTTTCATCAAACAGATAAACCATATTCAGCGCCATTTCAAGGCATTTTTCGATGGTTCTGGGTTCAAGGATATCAACCTTGTCGTCACGGGTGTGGTAATATTTGGGCGGACCGGGGTTCATGGCTGCAAACAGCGCGGCGGGAACGCCCGCCTGGCTCATCGCGGCGGCGTCGGAAGCGCCCGCAAACATCGTAACGCGCGGAATATCGAGGCCCGCCATCTCGCCGGCCTTGCGGATCAGCTCGGCTGCGCGTTTGTCGTGGCCCACAACGCCGCTCATATCGCGCATATAGATGGCCATATCGTCGTAGTCCTTGAGCGTATCAAGCGCAATGAACACGGTTTCTACGTTCGGATCCTTGAATTCGGGATGCAGCTTTGCGCTTGCCTTCGCGCCCCTGAGGCCCGATTCCTCCGCGCCGGAGAACATGACGACCACCTCGGTGTTCTCAAAACGGAGATCGTTGTCGCCCATGAATTTGATCACGGCGCCGGCGGTCATACAGCCGGAGAGATTGTCGTTCGCGCCGTCCACGCAGACCTTGTAATTCATAAAGAACAGCAGGAAAATGTAGCCGGGCAGGAACGCGCAGTCGATATATACCAGCACCGGCATAAACCGATGCATGGCAAGCATAACGACGCCCATCACGAAGGTGAAGATCCAGCCGACGATGGGATAACCGATGGTGGTATACAGAAACGGCGCGCCGCCCATGTGCGTGGGACGCCACTCGATAGAAGAATCGGAATGCCCGCCGATGATGATACGGCGTTTGGTTTCACCGCTCGCCTTGCGGATACAGTAGGTATTGTGCGAGGTGGCTTTCGGGAAAAACGGATCAAGGAACTTGGAATAAAACAAAAACTCCGTCATGATCATGGCGAGCAGGAATACCGAGATACCTACGAACACCCACGGCGCCCAGTTTGCCTCTCTGCCAACAAAAATATTCACGATACCGCACGCGAGAGCGATCATCAGCAGAATGCCGGAGAGCCGCGGCCAGCCGAGGAACGCCCGGGGCGAAAGGCGGAATTCTTCCTGCTTTATTTCGTCGGCGGCGTCGCCCACCGCTTTCGCCATGAAGTTCTGCCCGTCCAGCTCCGCCTGCGTGCCCGCTTCCCTCGGGCCGACCTCGGCGCACACCTTACGGATGGTGCGCACGGCGAAATTGGTGTACATGCGCATGGTTGGATAAAAATTCTTGACACTGTCTTGTGCTTTCATTTTCTCTTTGCAGCGCCGGATGCGGCGCTGACCTCCCTCTTTGTACAATACAGTTTATTTTATCATATTTCCAGACACGTGTCGAGCGATAAACTATATAAATTAGCCGCAAAAATATTAGCTAATACGCACAAAACAAAGGGCTGCTCCCGCAATCAGCGGAAAACAGCCCCCGTTTTATTGTGAAAAACCTTATTTCATGCCGTCTTCATAGGCCTTGATCATCTTTTTCACCATCTGACCGCCTACGGAACCGGCCTGCTTCGAGGTAAGGTCGCCGTTGTAACCCTGCTTCAGGTTCACGCCCACCTCGTTCGCAGCCTCCATCTTGAATCTGCTCAGGGCATCCTTTGCCTCGGGCACAAGACTCTTGTTGCTCGCCATAATCGTTTTCACTCCTTTTGCAAATCGGATTTCTTTGCGTTTGCACTACTATTGTGCGCGCGCTCCGCCGGCATATTACCGGTAATTTCTGCAAATCAACGATCGGTTGAACCGACCGCACCGGAGCGTTTTTACAGACAGATCGAATCAATCATAACTTGGGAAAGAAATGCTCATTCATTTCGCATTGTCGGCTGTTTATTCAGAAAATTGTTGCAGCTGAATTCAATGAAAATGATTTCAACCTTCTTCCGCCTTCCTTCTGGGGGAACAGATCCCGACTCGGTATCTGAACGGACGTTACATATAAAAGATATTATCTTTATACTTATCAAATATCTTCGCGTTGTGTTCATCGCCGCCGTCAAGATTGGCGCTCATAAAGACGGGAGGCACGAAACCGTCGTTGAGCATTTTTTCAACGGCTTCTATAACCACGGCGTTTATGATTGCGGCTCCCACGGCGGTCGACGTGGGGCCGATTTTTTCAGGAAGCCCCGGGATCTCCACCGACGCGTCGCCGATATCGCCCTTGTTGTCGATCACCAGGTCGCAGACTTCAAAAAGCCGTTTTCCGGACGGATGTCTGGAGCTCACCGAAGAGGAATACGCGAGATTTGTTATACACACGGTTTTCACGCCGAGCTCTCGGGCCCTCACCGCCATATCCACCGGAACGCAGTTCCTGCCCGAAACGGAATGAAGCATCAGAAGGTCTTCCTCTTTCATGCCGCAGCGTTCGGCGATCTCACGTCCGAGGCCGGGCGTTCTTTCGGTTTTGCTTGTAAATGTCACGGGACGCGTATCCAGCATAAGATCCGGGTAAAACACAGGATTTATCACGGCAAGGCCTCCGGTTCTGTAAAACACCTCCTGCGCGAGGATACCGGCGTGGGAGCAGCCAAACACAAAAACATTGTTTCTTTTTTCAACGGTTTCAGCCAAAAGCGCGGAAGCCGCGCTTATTGTTTCTGTCTGCTCTTCGTATGCGCGGTTGATGATTTCTGTCACTTTTTGAATATATTCCCGTACTGCCATTTTTATCACCTTATCAGTTTATTTGAAGCAAAACGCAACAGGTATCTATGGAATAATACCACAAAAACCTTTATATTTCAACTGTTTACGAAACAAAGAATTGCGCTGTCGTTCAACGGATCCGTATTCTGTTGGAGCTCTTTCATACCGGATCGGGATGCGTGTTCATAAACGCTTTACGGGGTCGAAGGAGTTTCTGGATACCACGGCGCGTCGTTCCGATAGGGATTTGCCGTCCCGCGGGCGTCGTACCAGACCTGCGGGTATTTCGGGGACGGATTCTCGGCGGCGAGAGACGTATCGGGCCGGTCGGCCTCATTCTCACGCTGCATGCGCGCCACCACAACAAGGCGGGCGTTTCTGAAATCGTAGCAGCAGGTGGAGATCGTGAGAAGCTTATCGTCCGGAGAGATCTCGACGCCGGTGCTATAGAGCTTTCGCCGGTCGATCTCACGAAGATACCCTTCAAAGGCGGCGTCGGAAATGTCAACGTGATTGTACGCAAAAAAGAAGCCGTTATCCTGCGCCGGATCGATATTGGTGATAAAAACGGCATAAACGAACCAGCGGTAATCGCGGAAAACCGTACTCACCCCGATCACGGGGCAGTTTCGGTAGCCTTCGACCGTGCGAAGATTCTGAAACACGCCGAACATGATATCGTTGCGGCGCATATTGTGCCCGTAAACTACCGTATTGCGCGGCAGATTTACGAAATCGGCAACGCGGCAGTCAAAAAACGGCGTTCCGGCAAGACTCCATTCGCCGGTAAAGCTGCGGCGCAGGTAATAATCGTTATCCGGGCCCTGCACGATGGGCAGATCGATACCGTATTCCGGCACGGTGATCCAGCCGCGCAGATCGGGGTTCTCGGCAAGCAGCGATTCATACTGCGGCAAAACGACGTCATAAACCGGCTGCGGCTCCGCCGGCGCGGCCGCAGAAGTATCGCTTTCGGCCGCGTTCTTCGCATCGGCAATACGCGAAAGCTCCCGCGTTTCGCGCGCGGGCAGGACGAACGTATACACGGTATACCATCCGACGCAGCCGATAAACACGCATAAGGCGATCGCCAGAAGAACGATCCTGCCGCGGGATAATCTCTGTTTTTTTGTTTGATCGGTCGTTTTTTTTCTCATTTTCTTAAAGCAGAACGCGTCCGCCGTTTTATCAGCAACAGCGGACGCAGGATATTACATAGCGTTTTCAGACGGTTTCTTTTTGGAGGGGATCGCAAAAATCAGTACGATCACCGCCAACGCGGCGCCCGCGCCGACAAGCAGCCACGCGCGGCTGCTCATACCGGTATCGGGCGGCACCACGATCACCACGTCCGGCGTATCCGTCTTTTTGGTGGTCGTTGCCCCGGAGCTCGGTGCGTCGGAGGGCTTGGTGCCCGGCTCCGTACCCGGTTCGGTGGAATGTTGGGTGCCCGGCTCCGTTGAGGGTTCGGTGCCCGGCTCCGTTGAGGGTTCGGTGCCCGGCTCCGTTGAGGGTTCGGTGCCCGGCTCGGTCGAAGGTTCGGTGCCCGGCTCCGTTGAGGGTTCGGTGCCCGGCTCGGTCGAAGGTTCGGTGCCCGGCTCCGTTGAGGGTTCGGTGCTCGGCTCCGTTGAGGGTTCGGTGCTCGGCTCCGTTGAGGGTTCGGTGCTCGGCTCCGTTGAAGGTTCGGTGCTCGGCTCCGTCGAAGGTTCGGTGCTCGGCTCGGTCGAGGGTTCGGTGCTCGGCTCGGTCGAGGGTTCGGTGCTCGGCTCCGTTGAAGGCTCGGTGCTCGGCTCGGTCGAAGGTTCGGTGCTCGGCTCGGTCGAGGATTCCTCTGCCGTTTCCTCAACGCGGAAGATCCAGTCGATCAGGCCCATGGCCTTCTGAAAGGTATTATCGAGCGTGGGAGGAACGGTGAGATGTATTTCCAGGAAGCGCTCGCTGCCTGCGGCTGCCGCGCCGAGATACACGAATTCCCGCATACCGCCCCCTGTCTGCGAAGATCCGTCCGCAAGGCCGTTGAACAACGACGTTGCGCCGTTTCCTTCGATCAGGTCTATGTGCATGGGCATCTCTTTCAGAAGCGCCTGCGAAAGGGCTTTATCGGCCCCGTTTGCGGCGTAGGTCGCGTCGTCGGGGTCCGCGGCCTTCAGATACATATTGACGGGCATTCTGCTTGTGTTGCGTACAAGTACGCGGAACGTGACCGTCTCGCCCGGCATCAGGGCCTTGGTATAATTGCCGAAAAGATCCAGCGGGTGCTGGCCTCCGGCTCTGATCTCGATCTCACGCGCGGGGGTATAATCCACCGTTCCCGCCGCGAACACGGGCAGGATCAGCGCGAGAAATATGCTGAACGCGGCAAACAGCGCCGCGGCTTTTTTTCTGTTTAACATAAACGCACCGCCTTTTTTCATACGGTCAATCACCGGGCTTGATATAAACGTAGGTATTGTATACCTCCCACGCCCGGTCCATGGCGGACATGGCTTCGCCCGTTTCGGGGTTCACATAATCGTCGAAGCCCGCGGACTGGATAGCCTCCGCTTTCACGATCACGCTGAAGGCGTCGCCCAGTTTTTCGGTCTCCTCGGCGGTCCATTGGGCAGGAAACAGGACCTTGCTGAACAAAATCTGTTCTTCGCGGGGCTCCAACACGGTTTTGCAGTAATATTTTCCGTCGTCGCGCAGTTCAAAATCGGGGCTGACCCCGTGGATATACGCGCCGGTCTCATCGCGGTACATAAAGGTGCTGCGGATCATATCGATGATCTCGAGGTCCGCCGGAACAGACGGATCAAGATCCCGCTCGGGAAGAGGCTCTTCGCCCTCCGCCACATGCGGCGTGGTTTTGTAATCCAGATTGATGCGGATATACGCCCCGGCAGAGCCCACGTTTTTCACGGTGGGGTCTTTATCGAAGCTGACGCCGGGGTACACCACCGGCAGGTTGGTACCCTGCTCGGTAGCCGCGTCCCAGAGCGGCTCGGTGAGCGTGATATCGATGCTGCCGATGGTGATGATGTTTGTAGCCCTGTTTTCCGTTGAACGGAAGGCGAGAGTCGCCCCCGTGATAAGGATGCCTATGATCAAAAGCGCGGTCAGCGCCTTAATGATTCTTGATTTCATACTCTCGCCCTCTTTTTTTCATTGCCGGAAAAAACCGGTATGGCTTACAGGTAAGTAAACGAAGCGTTCTCTGCGTTACGGAGTTACAACAAGATTGAACGCGTCGGCGATCGCTTCGGCAGCGCTGTCGAAGCCGGCGGCCTGAACGGCATAGCCCTTAACGGTGATGCTGAACGGGAATACGGGTTCCACGTCGTTCACGTGAACGTTCGTGAAGCAGGCGCTGTAATCGCCGGGATTCAGGACTTTCGTGCAGATGAACACCGCTCTGCCGTCGGCAGTGTTGCCGGCATAGGTCCAGTCGGGCTCATTGATGCCGTCCGTAAACGGAGCGGCGTCGCCGTGCTGCAGCTTGATGAGCGCCCACAGCGAATCGGAAGCGTCGCTGTAGTCGGCCACGGTGGCGGGCGTTTTATAAATCGGCTCGCCGGAATCGAAGGTCACCTTGCGGGTATCGTAATCCTCGGCAGCGATCTGCTCCGCGGTGGCGGGAGCGCCGTCCTTTTCATAGGCGAACTCGATCGCGGTATTCTTGATGTAGTAACCCGCGTAGGCCGGAGAGATCTCATCGGTGATCAGGGTGTAATCAGCAATGTCTTCGCTGAGAGCCGCGATCTCGTCTGCGGTCTTGATATTTCCATATTTCAGCTTGCCGTCGGGATAAACGTCGGGCTCGTTGTACTCAAACAGAGCGGTGACGGCTGCATAGACGGGGGTGCCGTCGGCCGCAGCTGTGTTTCTCACGCCGACTTCCTTCTTGATATCCGCGTTGGGATATACGGGGGAGTTGGGCTCGAAGATATCTTCGAGGGTGACCTTCACGTTCTTGCCGACCGTGAACACGTTCTTGACTTCCGGCGTAACGACCGAGAAGTAAGCGAGGGTGCCGCCGACCGCGATAGCCACGACGACGAGCAGGGACAGTGCGATGACCAGTTTTTTCTTCATTGCAATGGTTCCTTTCTTTCATATTTGACCGGGTGATTGGTTTTGTATTATTGCCCGGATATGAACTGTAATTGTTGTGAGAGCGCCTCTCACGGGGTTACGGCGCGGGGCTCCAGGTATGCATGGCCTCGTTGTAGCTCATGCCCCATGCGGCCTCGGCCGCGCCGATGGCGGAATCAAGCCCTTCCGCAAGCACCGAGAGTTCGAAGGTGAGCCCTTCGTATACGGTGCCGACAAAGGCGCTGTAATCCACCTTGAGGGAATGGATCAGCACCGGCGTATGCTCGCCGGGCTCCAGCGTTCCCTTGTAATAGTAATATCCATCCACGTAATCGAACGAAAGATCCGTATTTATCACGGCTGTAATTCCCGAAGTACCGAGGAGATCCGTATCGGGCACGCCCGCGACGTTTCCGGCGGCGTCGCGCCAGATGGGCACGAGTTTTGCCCGGATATACGCCCTTGAGGTCGCGCCGGGGATCACCACGTTTTCAACGTACACGTTGCTTTTTTCGTAATTGCCGTCGGGACCAACGGTGAATTCCTCCTGAATGACAACGTTCAGCCGCGCCGGGATAAAGGTGTTCGGAATACTGAGGGTAGACATCATAAAGTAGCAGAGCGTGCCCGAAACGGCAACCGAAAAAGCGGTAACGACCAGCAGCGCGGCCAGACGCACCTTTTTATCGGTCAGCATGGATAAACGGAATTTCATAACGCATTTTCCTTTCATTTCGGGGGATCTGCTTCGGGCGGAGTCTCCTGTGCGGGCAGAGACGGAGCCGGGTCGGCCTGCGGGGGCGCTGCCGCCGCTTTTTCAGAAGCCTTCTTTTTGTCGCTCTTTTCGGCGGACTGCAGAAGCTGCGGGAAGATCGCCAGCACTAAGAGTATCGCCGCGGCGGTGACCGCGATCACACGGCCCTGTTTTGAAGCGACGTACTGCGCGAGATAGCCGAGCCTGGGTATACTGAATTTCGGTATGCCCACCAGCGCGCTCCACGGTACGGGCGTGGCGTCCGTACTCTCGGCGGCGTCGCCCTTCGTATAGAAGAGCTGCCGATCCTTATCGATCTGCACCACGCGGTGCGTGGCGAGCAGACCGTTGGAGTTGATCGTGTAGGTGATCGGGTCGCCGACCTTAACTTCCGCGCCGGAAACATGCTTCACGTAGATGACGCATCCTACCGGATAGGTGGGCTCCATACTCGCGGTCTGCACGGCGTAGGGTGTGAGCCCAACGAGCCTAACGCCGAAGAACAGGATCAGAAGCGCAACTACGGCGAGCATGATCACCGTGGTGAAGAGGTCGCCCAGGATCTTACCCGGGGTCTTCTTCTTGCGCTCATTTTTATCTTTCTCCATTTTTCATCCCTCCTTTCTGTCCCAACAAAGGTCAGGGCTGAATAAATGTATTCGAATAGCTCCGCGCGTACCCGTTCACATAGTACGGGTTCGTGAGCGTATTCTCAAAGGATACGGTACGGTGATCGTTCAGGGCGACCACCACTTCCCTTTCGGCGGATACCACGTAGTTCACCGTATCCGCGCCGTAGGCGTCGGAAAGCGTATAGCGCCAGCTCCATTCGGTTACCTCGCGCACGCGGTATTTGCTCTCGGGCAGGCCGGTGACGGTGGCGTAGCAATAGCTGCTGTCGATCCACGCGGGCTTTGTTTCGCCGGTCACGGCGTCGATATAGGTGCCAAGATACAGGTAATACTTTTCGCCGTAGCGTTCCGAAAGCGGCCAGATATCCTCGATCTCAAACAGGAAGGTCTTGTTCGGCTCGGTGATATCGTTCGCGTCGATATACTTGAAGACGGTAAGCGAATACGGCGTAAGCGTGCGGTAGATGGCGTACAGCACGATATTGCCGGCGATCACAAACTGCCCGTCGTCGTTTGTGACGGTGGGGATCACGCCGGGGATGTTCGCGCCGGGCGGGAAATACCATTCGCCGCTCTCATCCGGCTTCGTGTTCCAGCCGTAAAAGCGCTTGCCCTCGGGCACGGTAAAGCCGCAGCCGTCAACGCCCTCGTTGAATTTCACGGTGACCACGTCGAGCTGATGATAGGGTGAATCAACCACCTCGAACGCATCTATGCCGTTGTTCGGCTTGTAGGTCACCGAGAATTCGGTCTCGGTATCCTCCCAAACGGCGTAGAGCGTTACGCTTTGGAAGATGCCAACGGTATCGCTCCAGTATTTCTGGCCCGGGAAAAAGGTCTTGCCGGAGCCGTCGGGCTTCGTGTTCCAGGCAACGAAGGTCTTGCCCGCGTTATTAAAGGAGCCGAGGCCCACGAAGCTGTTCGGCTTCACGGGGATGATATCTCCCTTGAAGTAGGTATAAACGCAGAGCACGCTGTTATACGGCATATCGGGGTCGTAGAGCCATTCGGTCATGCCGTCCGCCATGATACCGCCGTTGCCGTGGTATTTAAGAGTGAAGATCTCGCACAGCTCGAGCATATCGGGCTCCGTTTCCTCGGGCGACTGCACAAGGATGTATTCGATCTCGGGGGCGAGAATGAAGTGGTCGATCTCCTCGCGCGCCTCCTCGTCGTAGGTATCGGGTTCCGCGAAATGCACGGCGTTTCTGCCGCCCTCGGGCCACTCGAAGTTCAGCGTGCAGGCGAAATCGTCGTCGAGCATGCCGGTGACCTCGATGATATGCTCCTCATCGGTGCCCTTGAGACCGGTGAGATAGATCTGCTGGTCGAGCTCCATCACGGGGGACTCGGTTCCGTCGAGCTCCATCTGGCCGTTCTGGTAAATACCGGAGCCGTAAGCCGCGGCGTTACGGTTGATTTCGGCGCCGTCAAGGATCAGCATGCCGCTGTTCTCCACCGCGCCGCCTCTGCCGTGGCCGGAAACCGTGGTATCGGTATTTCTGTTATTGAGCAGCTTCGTGCCGGAAGAGAGCGTAAGCGTACCGTTTTCTTCCACGCACAGCAGCGCCGACGAAACGGTGAGCCCGGGCGAAACAAAGCGCGGGTCGCCCTCGGTGACCGCCAGCGCATGGCCGTCGATGGTAATGGTTTTTTCGCCGCCCGCGATCACAAGGCTCACGTTCGCGGGCACGGTGATAAGGGGCCCGGAGGTGTAGCTCGGCACGTCGTAGCCCACGAGATCGCCGGGATCTTCGTCGTTATAGGCGGTGGGCTGCGAATAGCGGATGATCTGCACCGGTCCGCCGGCGTCGATCAGATCTTCGGAGGAATCGTCGTAATACGAGCCGTCCAGAATAAAGGAGCCGGTGAGCGTTACGTTGTTCACCACGTAAATGGTGGAGCCGGGCAGATTGCTGAGCAGAATGTAAGCCTGCTTCAGGGTCTTGACCGCGGTGCGCGGCGTCTTGCCGTCGCGCAGGTCGCTGCCGTTCACGCCGTCCACGTAGACGCACGCGCGAAGCTGCAGTTCAAGGATCTGCGCGTCCTCCTCGTTGTTGTTGAGGACGTAGATCATCGTGACTTCGTCAGGCAGGTTCCATTTTGCCTTTTCGGTATCGCCGGGTACGGGAAGCGGTTCGGTATAACGGCAGATGTCGCGTCCATGGAAGGCGGTGGCGGGCCATACATTGACCGCGTTCTTCACGGGAGTGAAGGCCGCCGGCACGGTGATGCGCACCTCCTGCTGCCCCTCGAGCTGTTCGAGCCAGATCCATTCGATCAGGTCTGTCTTGCCGTAAAGATCGGGGCTGCCGGAAAGACGCAGGTCGCCGTTATCGTAAATGTGCACGTTTCTGCTGTCGAAGCAGTTCTTTATAACGCCGCCCGAGATATGCGTCATGCCGTTTTCGTTCAGGGTGATCGCGCCGCCGGTAAGAGCGGAGGACGAAGCGTTCTGCATGGTCCCGGCGGTCATATAAACCTGCCCGCCCGCTTTCACGTCCACAAGCGCGGCCTCGGCAATCACAGCGGACGCGACCAGCTTGGGATCGGTCACCGTTTCCGGCTCGGGATCTTCGTCCGGTTCGGTGGTGGGTTCGGTACCCGGTGCGGAAGAGGGTTCGGTACTCGGTTCGGTACTCGGTTCGGTCGCCGGTTCGGTCACAGGTTCAGTAGAAGGCTCTGTACCCGGTGCGGTTGAAGGTTCTTCTCCAGGTGCGGTAGAGGGCTCTGAAGAAGGTTCTGTAGAGGGCTCGGTACCGGGATCTGCGGAGCCGTCGTCGCCGGCGGCAAGCGCGTGGCCGTCCAATATCACGCCGTTCAGCCGGAGCACGCCGTTGGGACCGACCTCAAACAGCGCGCCCTTATGCGTGGGCCGCTCAAAGCCGATCAGGGTATCGTGCGCGGTAGGCTGCGAATAGCGCTTGAACATCACGGTACCGAAGGAATCGATATTGTTATCGGCGTCGATATAATGGCTGCCGAGCTTCATTTCTTTGGTTACCGTAACGGTATTCACCACAAACACCACGCCGCCGTTGATCTCGGTATCGGTGATGGCGAAGTGCGCGTTGTTGATGAGCTCATAGGCGCGCTTCGGGGTATAGACCGCGGTTTCGGGCGTGAGGCCGTCGTTCGCGTCGCTGCCGTCCACGCCGTCGATATAGATGCTGTAAGGAAGGCGCAGCTCGAGCATGTTGCGGCGCACGGGCTCGTTATCGAGGATATACATCGCTGCGATCTCGGGCGTCAGTTCCCAGATGGCCTTCTGCGTATCGCCGGGCTCGTCGCCGGTGGGATACAGCGCGATATCGCGGCCGTGGAACGGGTTCTCGACCGAAACTTCGATCTTCGTGTTGTCGGCGGGGGCGAAATCCATCGCCGGAATGCCGGGATCGACTTCGGGATCTTCGCCTGCGGGCACGGGCAGCACAGTGACCACGCGGTCGGGGATATTCTTCTGCGTGTTGCCTTTTGCAAGGAACACGTCGCCCTCGATCTTGAGGGAATTGCCCTGTACGGTAAAGGTATCGCCCTGATACACGGCGTTGCCGTTGCCGGTAGTGGTGGTATTGCCGCTGATCTCGCCCGCGAGCATATCGAGCGTGCCGCGCATGATGCGCACGCCGGAGCCGTTGCCGCTGGTGACGTTATCAACGATCTGCGCCCCCGTGGACAAGGTGAGCTTTGCGGTCTCATAGACGGGCGGGGCTGTGGGCGCAGCGTTCTCTACCGTCTTCTGCGCCGCGTTCACGGCGAACACGGAGCCGGTCACCTTGAAGCTGTCCGAAGCGCGGTAAGAGCCCTCGATGCGGATGTTTTCGAGCGTGAGCTCACCCTGCTCCACGCTGAACATATCGCCCTTGAAGCCGTCATAGGTGGCCTCGAGCAGCGTAAAGCCGCAGTAACGGCGCATATACTGCTTTTCGCCGAGGCTCCAAACGGTATCTTCGTTGGGATCGTCCTCACGGTAGTGGACGGGGCCTGAAACATAGATGGAGCCGGGCACGTCGCCGAGGATGCGCTTGGAGGCCCTGAAGTGCTTGAAGGCGGCGGGCGGCGTGGAACCGTCGTGCACGATCCCGAATTCGTCGGTGACAAAGGTGGGATTGCCGTATTCGTCAAAGATGGGGTCGATGCCCTCTTCGCCGTCGAGGAACACGATGCGCCCGATGATCAGGTAAGGCGTCAGGCGGTCGATCACGGTGCCTTCGCGCACGGAATAGAAGTTCTGCAGGAAGGGCGACGCGTCGTCGCAGTAGCCGCCGGGCTTCACCACGATGCTGCCCGCAAGGAACGGCGTGCTGGGATACACGTAATAGACGTTGCCGGGGCGCGTGAAGGAGCGCCACATGGTAATGGGATAATTGAGATCGTTGAGATAGATCTCGTTGTTTTTATCGATTTTGGCATAGTTGTTGGCGAACTGCAGGTCGCCCTTATCCACGTAGATGCCGTTGCCGATGCCGGTGCCGGTGGCTACGTTCTTTTTGATCTCGCCCTGCGATACGCGGCATACGGCCTCTTCCATCAGCGCGATACCGCCGCCCCTGCCGGTTTTCGCCTCGTTTTCGTTGATAGTGGCGTTGTTGATATACACCATGCCGCAGCGCTCGATATACACGCCGCCGCCGTTGACCTGCGCCGTGTTCTTCGTGACCCTCGCGTTGCTGAGGTATACCGAAACGTCCGAGGGCTGCCGAACCGGGTGGGAGGCGTTGGTGAGATTCGTAAAAATCGACAGCGCGCCGCCGTTTGCGGCTTTGTTTTCGGTGATCACGGTGCGCCGTTTGCCGTCTGTGGAGTTCTGGAACTTCACGTTGCAGCTCACGTTGTTGCGCTTATTGCGCTGGATGTTGACGCCGCCGCCGCGTGCGGTCGCAGTGTTATTCCTGATCGTGCACCCGTTGAAATTGACATTCATCGTGATCTTCTTCACGTTTGCGGTCGTCGTTTCGCCGCCGGCAAAGATCGCAATGCCGCCCGCGTTTCCGGTCGCCGTGTTGTTCTGAATGGTCACGTTGTTGAGGTTGACGGTCATCGTCGTCCCGTCGGTGCTGTTCACCCACGTCTCCATGAACAGTCCGCCGCCGGTGCCGGGCGAGGAATTGCCGCGGACATACGAGTCGGACAGGTTAAAGGTGGCGTTCGCATTGGTGTTGTCCGTATGCAGTGCGATTCCGCCGCCGCTCGATCCCCCGACGTTGTTCTCAACGACGACGCCGGAAATCTCGTAGGTTTTCGTGCCGCTCGCACTGATCCAGATACCGCCGCCCCTGTTCGTGGCGGTGTTGTCGTGGATCCAGACGGTGGAGTTGAACGTGGAGTTCACTTCGTCGGTCGTCCAGAGCGTGCCGTTAAACTTTACGCTCTGCGTGCCGCTGTCGATCCAAAAGCCGCCCTTGGGGGCTCTGTTGTTATACACTTTGCAGCCGGTGACGTTCAGGTTGCCGGAGGTCACGTAGATCGGCGCCTGCGAGCAGGTGTTGTCGTGGATCTTCACGTTGTCGGTGAGGCCCGTGTTTTTGATGTTCAGCGTGGCGCTGTTGCATTTATAAATGGCTGCGGTGGTGCAGTTATGGATGTCTACCTTGCTGACGTTGACGTAGCCTCTGTCGTAGCTTGAATTATAAGAGGTATAGTCATAGATGCCATAGGGGCAGTTGTAGATCTCGCCGCCGGCGACGGTTTTATTCCCGTAGCTGGAGAAATAGATCCCCCTGCTTCCCGCGTTGTAGATCTTTCCGCCGGAGAAGTTGAAGCCCCAGGCGTAGTCCTGGCAATCGACGCAGGTGGAGAAGTCGTAGATCTCGCCGCCGGTAATGTTGATCTGACCGTACGACGAATAAATCCCGCTTCCCTTTTTGTCCGTCCGCCCGTGGATCTTGCCGCCCGTGATGCGCGCCACGTTATCGTAGACGTAAATCGTGTAATTCTGACTGCCCCCGGTGTTGTAGATCTCGCCGCCGCTGATCGTGAAGGTGTTTTGGTAACCGGAGTCGTAAATGCCGTAGTAGCAGTAATCCAGGTAGATCTTGCCGTCGCTCATCTCAAAGCCGCCGGCGTCGGTGATATACATCAGGTAGGAGTACGTAGAATAGGTGGAATCGATATCATGCCAGCCGTCGATGACGCCGCCGGTCATACGCAGGAGAGAGGTGTTTGCCATATCGCTGCGATCGCCCTTGATATATACCATACCGTAACTAACGCCGCCACGCGTGCGGTTACCGACGATATTGCCGCCGGGGGAAGAAACCTGCGTCGTGCCGAGAACGGAATCCTCCAGCGTCACGGTCTGCTCGCCCGTGAGATACATCAGGCCGCGGTACATACTGAGCGCGGAACCGTAAATCGGGATCGGATAGGAGGTGGTATAATTCTGTTCGTAACGCCACCTGCTTCCGTTTACGTTCAGGTAGTTATATGAAACTTCGCCGCCGATCTCCGCCAGCGAGCCCTCGCCCGTCTCCGCGTTGTAACGCGGTCCCTCCTCGAAGACCGTGCCGTGGATATACATATAACCGTAGTTGTAGTTTCTGTCGCTGCGCCAGACCTGCGAATCGGTGATCTTGCCGTTATACATATGGAATACGCCGCCGTTGACGTATACCGCGCCGCCCCAGCAGCGGTCGTACCGGCTGGAATTGTTCGTGGCATAATATGCGCCGCAGGATCTGATCACAGCATCCTCATCCATCATTCGGAACTCGCCGCCGGTGATATACAGGGCGCCGCCCCATGCGTGCTGTACGCCTACAACAGAGTTCATATCCGCCGTGCAGCGGTAGATCTCGGCGTCGTACATCTCCACAAGGGAATCCGCGGCCGTTACACTGATAGCGCCGCCGTAATCGGAGTTGTTGTTTTCCAGCAGCGTGCCGCCGCGCAGCACCATTTCGCCGCCTGAAACGCAGATCAGAGAATTGAATACGATTGGTTTATCGTTACGGTCAAACTGCCCGCTGATCTCAACGTCGTCCAGAATCAGCGTGCCGCCGGGCTTGACGTCGATCAGATAGCCGGAATAGATCGCACCGGAACTCCTCGATACTTCAGACGTGTTATAAAGCCGCAGTATGGAGGCATGCCAGGTACTGCCGAACACGTTCGTCACGTCGCCCAGCATCCATTCTTCCTCACCCGTGATATCCACGCGGCCGCAGATGACGATATTGCCGCCTGTGAGACTGTTTTCCAGCACCTTTTTGGCGGCGGCAAAGGTTTTTACCGCCTGCTTCGGCGCACGGCCGTCGTGCACAAGGCCGGTGGAATCGGCGTTGAACGATATGATATCGCCGTTTTCATCCATATCGGGATCTACGCCTTTCTGACCGTCCAGATACACGTCACTCAAGTTTGCGGCGATGATATCGTGCGCGTATTCCTCATATGCGTTGCCGGGGATCAGCGACATATTGCGCGCTGCCGACTCCTCCGCCACAACAAAACGGGGAACGTCGGTTTCGCTCAGGTATTCCCATGCGTCAAGTTCACCGGAGGTTTCCACCTCGGCGGCGAAAGCGGCGGGAAGATTGATATTTTGGTGATTATCATCATAAACAGTTTCGGTTTCATCCTCTGTATAACCGCATACGACGTGTCTGCCGAGATAGGTCTCGTCAAAACGCAGCTTGAGTTCGCCGTCGCCGGTGATCGGAGAAAGCAGATTGATCGGCGTGGGCTTTGCGGAACTGTAAGGGGAAGAGAGATCCCTGCCCTGTATGGCGATATCGCCCGCCACCGAAATATTGCCTTTGAAACCGACGTAATGGCAGGAAGCCAGATACAGAGCAATGCCGTCCGGCGAGGTATCTCCGGTGCTGGTATAATCCTCCAGCAGCAGGTTCGTTCTGTATACTTCCATACTGGAACCGCCGGTATACGTGCGGCTTGATTTTTCTGCGTTGATTTTGTTGTTTTGGGTCGTCACACGGCGCAAAATGGCGGAATTGCACCATGACATCTGAATGGCGGCGCCCCAGCTTGTAAACGAATATCGGCCGTAATCATAGCCGCTTCCGGCATACGTCTGATTGCCGGTAAAGACGGTGTCTTCCATGAGCACCTGTTTCGTATTCTGGCAGCAAACGCCGGCCGCGTACTTGCCTGCGTTGGTGCTGCCCCAGTTTTCGCTTCTGTTGGATGCGATCGTGGAATTGCGGATCGTAAGCGTAACGTCCTGCCGCGTTGAGCTGGCGCCGTAAGTGAAGATCGCTGCGCCCACAGTGTTGCTCTCGCGGTGGCAAAGACCGTTGGAGCGGACCTCGCAGCTATCCATGGTTAAACTGCCGCCGTGGATATAGAACGCCGCGCCGCCGCCCATACGGGAATTATAGGGAGAACTGGGGTAATTGATCCAGTTGTCGCTGACCTTGGAATTGGCAACGTGCACGTCCGAATAAAGGGCGTAGATGGCGCCCGTATAATACCTTGTAATGTTGGCTTTGATCAGCGTGGGGGTACGCACCTCTTCGCCGTCTACCTCGTGCACGTATTCGTCGATATAGATCTGCGGATAACAGGTATCGTGATAGGAATGGCCGTTGTTTTCAAGCCAGTAATCATAGCCCTGACTGTAGATCACGCTGCCGCCGTAATAGGAGAAGTTGGAGTCCTCCGAACCGTAGTTGTACTGAATCGTGGAGTTCGCAGCCTTGCCGCCGAAGGTGCAGCCGTTCAGACGCAGCGTGGGAGCATAATTCCCCCTATACATGGTGCCTACGTTCTGGATATAATCATTTGTGATCGTACCGATATCCAGACGGATGGCGCCGCCGTACTGCCCGTAGCACTTGGTAAAGGTGCACAGGTTCAGCGTAACGTCCGCCGCGGCGCCGATATGCACTGCGCCGTAGGCGTAAGCGGAATTGTTGAATTCATAGGTGCTGGTATTTCTGATATCCTGCTTTCCGTTTTCATTAAACAGAACGTTGGTCGCGGTCAGCGTGCCGCCGCGCACCGCCAGTGCCATGCCGGTGATCTCTTTTGTTTGAGACGAACCGCATTTTTCAAAGACGCTGTCCGTCATTGTGATATTGCAGGATTCAAAGTAGGCGCCGCCGCCTCTGCCGCGGTAGCCGTTCTGTCTGTTGTTATAATAATTATAACTGTAGCTGGAAAAAACGTCGTCGTAAGAATTGCTGTAGGAGATGCTCTGATCCAGATTGCAGCCGAACAAATGCAGGTTGCCGATCTCCCCAACGGTATTGTAAAGATACATGCCGCCGCCGCGCTTATAACCGTAGCAGTTGCTGATCTCCACGTTGTCCATCGTCAGGTTGCCGGACTTTATCGTGAGGCCCGCTGAAGCGTTATCGCGTGTGGAATCGCTGCCGGAGGCGTAGTTTGCGCTCGTTCCCGTACCCTGATTGCAGTTTTTGATCGTGGAATCGAGAATTTCCAGCGTAACGTTGCCGTAGGTACCGCTACCGTAGGCATAGATCGCG
>JAFRSZ010000181.1 GCA_017439205.1 Clostridia bacterium | reverse complement strand
GCTGCGCGCCGTGGACGTGTATATCACAAAACTCCGGGAAAAAACGAAAGACTGCGACGGCTTCGAGATCGTTACCGTGCGAGGCCTCGGCTATAAAGCGGTGCTGCGCGGGGAGGAACGGGCATGAAGCGTCTCATTAAAGAATACGACTGGAACAAAAAAATACGCATCAAATACAGTTTGTTTTCGTTCTCATGGGTCGTGATGCTGTTCATCATGATGGGCGTTTCGATCCTCTATACGTTAACGGTATACCAGCGGCTTACGGCGTATCTTGAGACCACCGAAAACGAGACCATGAAGTTCGTTCTCGGGCTCGGCACGTTTCTGTTTCTGTGCCTGCTGTTCACTACGATCTCGGCCGTAACCAGAAAGCTCACCGTGCGTAACCCCATTATGAAGATCCTGCGGGCGACGCAGCGGATCGGCGCAGGGGATTTTTCGGTGCGGCTGCCGGAGAAACGGCGGTTCCGCAACGAGTACGACCTGATCTTCGACAACATCAACACGCTGGCGCAGGAGCTCTCGGGCATGGAGACGCTACGCAAAGATTTTATCGCGAACGTATCGCATGAATTCAAAGCGCCGCTGGCCCTGATCCGCAGCAGCGGCGAGCTTCTGATGCGGGACGACCTGACGCGGGAGGACCGGCAGAAATACGCGAAAAACGTGTGCGACGCCTCGAAACGGCTGGCGGAGATGGTTACGAACGTCCTCACCCTGAACAAGATCGAAAACAGCACCATCGTCGCAAAAAAAGACAAGATCGATCTCGCCGAGCAGCTGCGCGAGGAAACGCTGCTGTTTGAAGCGGTATGGACGGAAAAGCGCATCGAACCGGAGATCGACGCGCCGGACGGCATGTTCGTTTACGCCGACCGTGAACAACTGGGCCTGATGTGGCGCAACCTTTTATCGAACGCGTTCAAATTCACGCCCGAGGGCGGCGAGGTTAAGATCACGGCAAAAGAAGAGAACGGGCATATCAGGGTGAGCGTGGCGGACACGGGCCCCGGCATCCCGGAGGAACTGCAGGAACGCATCTTCGAAAAATTCTATCAGGGCGATTCCTCGCACGTCACCCAGGGCAACGGGCTGGGGCTGGCGCTGGTAAAATCGGTCGCGGACCTGTTCGGCTACCGGATCGCGCTGAACAGCGCCCCGGGCCGCGGCAGCACATTCACCGTAACGCTGACGTAAAGCCCGCATTGCGGCTGATTCCGGCGCATTTGCGCCCTTCGTACCGTTGCCGGCGGATAAGCGTCAGCCGGGGAAACGGATGTTGAACAACGCTGAAAAAATATCGTTCGTCCCTGCGTTTTTAGGGTCTTTTTCAGCTTACTTTAACAATACGGAAACAAAAAAAAGCTATAATTCGGACCGTACGGTTTTTGTGCGGTCTTTTCTTTTTTTCTGCTTTTCCGCATGAACGGAAGACGCGCACGGACCTGTGAATTCCGGAAAGGAGACACTGAAATGACTCAAAACGCAAAAGCAAAAAGGGCGGTGATCGGCGCGTGCATCGCGCTGTTTGCCAACATGGGCATCAACTCCACGTTCTCGATCTTCCTGCCCTCGTTCATCGGCGAATGGGGCGCAGATAAACTGGCAACCATCGCGCTTTCTGCCACCTTCGGGTGCATCGTGACCTTCATCTGCTCTACATTCCTGTTCGCGCCGCTGCTGAAAAAACTGCAGCCCCGCGTGATCTTTGTCCTCTGCGGCGTGCTTGCCGTGATCTACTGCCTGATGTGCAGCTTCGCCCCGAATTACTGGGTCATCGTGGCCGCCGGCGTTTTCGGCGGCATCAACCTCGCCTTCGGCACGCACGCGATGGGCGTAGCCGCCATTACCCCGTATTTCGGCGATTTCGGCGCAAAGATCGCAAAAACCATCGCCCTTGTGCTGGCCTCCGCCTCCGTGGGCGCCACGGCGTTCTCCTTCGTGCCCGGCGCTCTGCTCAAATCCATGGAATGGCGTACCGTTTATCTGGTACTGATGGCGGTTGTGGTCGCCTGCAATATCATCGCTTTCCTCATCATTCCGAAGGCCGCCGCCCCCGAAGAGGGCGCGGGCGCCGCTGCCGCGCAGGCGGAAGCGCCGGAGGTGCCGGGCCTCACAAAGAAGCAGGCGCTGAAGACCCCTGCGTTCGCGCTGGTGTTCGCGGGCATTCTGCTGCTCTCGATCTCCTACCTCGGCATCAGCACGTATATGCCCTCGCTGCTCACCACCTACGGGATGGATCAGTCCACCGCGTCCGCCATGCAGGGCATCATGCAGGGCGTGGGCATTCTGTTCGTGTTCATCGGCGGCACCATTTCGGAAAAGCTCGGTATCAAGGGCCTGATCCTAACCACCGCGCTCCCGCTGGTGGCAGGCGCGCTGATCTACGCCTTCGTTTATCCCAATACCGCCGTGGTATGGCTCGCCGTGATCTGCTCCGTGCTGTGCGTTACCGGCGCCATGACCACCAACATCTGCCCGGTGATCACCGCCTCGCTGTTCGGCAATAAGGACCTCAACGCCATCAACCCGATCTTCTCGGGCGGCGCGTTCTGGGGCGGCGCTGCGCTCGCCACACAGGTGATCGGCCGCATCATCGCCGCAAAAGAGATCCCGAACTACCCCAACGGTTACCTTGCCGCGGCGATCCTCTGCGTTGTCGGCATGCTGCTGCTGTTCGCCGCGCTGGCGCTGAACCCGATGAAGAAAAAGGCCTGATCCGTGCATTCCCATTTCAGAGACCGAAAAGGATAATCCGATGAATCCAGAAAAATTCCTGATAAAACCCGAAACCGTAAACAGCTTCACCACCGTATACCAGATCATGGACCATGCGCGCAGACGGTATCCGCACAAGATCGCATACCGGCAGATGGAAACACGCACCGACGAATCCTCGGTCACCTTCGGGCAGTTTGCCGAAAACACCGAGGCGCTGCGCGCTGCGATGCTGCACAGGGGCATTTCCCGCCAGAATATCGCCCTGCTGGGCGAGACCTCGCAGGAATGGATCTCCGTATATATGGCCGTGGTCAGCGGCGTTGCCGTGTGCGTGCCCATCGATAAGGAGCTGCCGCCGGAAACGATGGCGACGCAGCTGAAATTCGCCGAGGTGAAAACCGTATTCTGCTCGAAAGGCTGCCTCAGAAAGCTGCTGAAGATCCTGCCGGAATGCGAAACGATAACCACCGTGGTGGTGATGCGCGGCAAAGGCGACGAAACGGCCGAGGACTGCGAAACGGTACTGTACCTGCCGGACCTGCTTCGGGAGGGGCGCGCGCTGCTGGAAGAACAGGGCGCGAAGGCGCTGCCCGCGTCCGTTGACCCGGACGCTCTCTGCGTGATCATATACACCTCCGGCACAACAGGCGCGAACAAGGGCGTGATGCTCTCGAACCGCAACATCATGGGCACGCTGCGCGGCTGCGCAAGGCTGCTGCACTACCCGGACGTCAGCTTTTCGGTGCTTCCGGTGAACCATTCCTACGAGCTGCACGCGCACATCATGAGCTGCATGTACTGCGGCACGACCGTGTGCATCAACAACGACCTGAAGTACCTCGTAAAAAACCTGGAGCGCTTTCAGCCGGAGATGAGCTGCATGGTGCCGATGATGCTGGATCTGCTGGTGCGCAAGATGAAAAAGCAGATCGCGGAATCCGGCAAACAGGCGCAGTTTGACCGGGCAATGCTCCTGAGCAAGACGCTGAGCAAGGTACATATCGATATCCGCCGCAGGTTATTCAAAGAGGTGCTTGCGCCTCTGGGCGGGAAGCTCGGAATGATCATCTGCGGCGGCGCGGCGCTCTCGCAGGACACCGCGGATTTTCTTACCGCTGTGGGCGTGGACATCTACAACGGCTACGGCATCACGGAATGCGCTCCCGTGGCGGCGGTCAATCCGCTTGCGGGGCCGCGCCGGTTCAGCGTGGGGCATCTGCTTCCCACAATGGAGGCGCGCATCGCCGACCCGGACGAGGACGGCAACGGCGAGATCCAGCTCAAGGGCGACAACGTGATGCTCGGCTACTATAAGGCGCCGCAGGACACCGCGAAGGTATTCACGGACGACGGCTGGTTCCGAACAGGGGATATCGGGCATATCGACAAATACAAGTTCCTGTATATCAGCGGGCGGCTGAAAAACCTGATCATTCTGCCCAACGGCAAAAACGTATCTCCGGAGGAGATCGAGGAGGCGCTGATGAAGCAGATCCCCTACATCAAGGAGTGCGTCGTTTACGCGCAGGAAAGCAACGCCGAGATCAACGCTATCGTCTATCTCGACCCGGAATACCGCGCCGCACACGGGCTGGAAACGCCCGAACAGGCAAAAGCCCATATGCTGCCGGACTTCGAGACGTTCAACAGCGGGATGCCCGGCTACAAAAAGATCGCGGATTTCGATATCGCAGATACGGAATTTGAGAAAAGCACGACCCATAAAATCCAGCGGTTCAAGATCGCTGCAATAAAGAAGTAACAAATTAAAAGGAGTATAAACATGTTTGAAAAAATCGTTGACATCATGATGGACTACAACGACGTGCCAAGAGAATCCATTACGCCGGACACCCGCTTTCTTGCGGACCTGCATATGAATTCGCTGGACATCATGGATATGGTGGGGCAGATGGAAGAGGAATTCAACGTGGTGATCGCCACCGAGGACCTCAATTCCATTTTCACCGTTCAGGATCTTGCGGATTACCTGAACGATCTGGTTTAAGGAGGATGAAACCGTGAGCGAACCCAAGTATTTCCGTTTATCGTCCGATCAGGTCGCGCTGTACATCTACGTGCTCGGCGCGCCGCGCGCGCTGCTGAACATGCCCACCCGCGTGGACTTTCTGGAGCCCATTGACGAGGAAAAGGCGCTGGAGGCGATCAGACTGACCGTGAAGCGCCTGCCCTTCTGCACCATCCGCCTGAACGAATATGAGCCGGACCAATTCCGCCAGTATTACTCCGATGAGGAGCCGCAGGGCATCGAGCTGGTGGATATGAGCGACAAAACCGACGCCGACGTGGACGCCTACCTGATGGAAAAGGCGCGCGAGCCCCTGCCCAACGAGTATAACGACGTGCAGCTCTACGAAGCGAAGCTGATCCGCCGTCCGGACGGCATGGATACGCTGTATTTCAACGGCTACCATATGATTATGGACTCCGTAGGCCTGATCACCGTGATCACCTATTTCTTCAAGGTGTACGAGGCGCTGGTGAAGGGTACGGAGCTGCCCGCGCCCGGCATCGGCCCGGAAAAGCACATCGAGAAATCGTGGAAGTATATGGAATCCAAACGCTGGCAGGAGGATATCGACTGGTGGCGCGCGCAGTTCGACACCGAGCCGCACTTCTCCTCGATGAACCCCAGGCCCAGCCCCGAATACGTGGAGGGTAAAAACTACGGCCTGCCGCTGCGCTTCGACCAGTTCTTATGCACCAGCATGCCGATCCGCATCCCCGCCGAAACCGTAAAGAAGATCGACGAGGCCGCGCTCGCGAACAATATGAGCCCGCAGGTCTATTACGCGCTTGCGCTGCGCACGTGGCTTTACAAGATGAGCGGCTCCGACGATATCTGCTTCGATACCACCGCCTCCCGCCGCTCGGTGCTGTTTGAGCGCGACTGCGGCATGACCGTGGCGCACCAGCTCGTATGGCGTTCGAAGATCCCCGGCGGCGAAACCTTCAAAGAGGCCCTGCACAAGATGGATATCACCCAGAAGGACCTGTACCGCCACACAAGCGTTGAGCTCAGAAACTTTTTACCCTACACCAACGAAAGATACGGCTTCCCCGAGGACGCCATCTTCCGCGGGCTTGTGTTCACCTATCAGCCGTATTTCAACACGCAGGGACTGGATATCAAATTCAGGGCGGACCACATCAACACCGGCTACGCCTTCCAGCCGCTGTATCTGAACCTGATGCCGCACGACGCCTCCGGCGACCTGTACGCGGACTATATCTACTCTCACACCTATCTGGACGGCGAAAACCTGAAGCGCTTCCACGCCTTTATGATGAAATTCATCCTTGCGGGCATCGCCGACCCCGAAAAGACCGTGGATCAGCTGGCAAACGAATGCATGTGACCGCTTTTGCATATACGCGGGCATAAAAAAAGACCGAAGGAGAAGCATATCTCTTTCGGTCTTCTGCGTTCTGCGCGCCGTTTTGCCCCGGATCACTGCGCGTCGTCCGGCTCCGCGGCTTCGTCCGGTTCCGCGGCTTCGTCCGGTTCCGCGGCGTCTGCGGTATAGTTCGTGTCGGTATACCCCGCGGGCGAGCCCGACATGCCCTTTACTTTGTCGATGATCTCTTTGGTTTTGTCGATCGCGTTCTCTTTGATCTCTTCCAGCCGCATGCCCACCGGCGTACGGTTCAGGTTGATCACCGTGCCGTCTTCTTTTTCGATCTCGATCTCGCAATCCAGCCCGAAGGAGACCAAAGCCGTGGTGAGCACCGCGAACGGCGCCAGCTTCAGGCCCACCACCGCGCCGATCATGCCGGTGTTCAGCGAAAGGTTCATCAGCGTTTCGCCGTGGCGCTTGAGCAGCACGCGGGAACCGCCGCCGTCTTTGACCGCGGCCTTGATCTTTTCCACGATCTGCTCCGCCTGTTCTCTGATTTTCTGTTCATCCATAGATAACACCCCTTTTTGTTGACGGCGAAAGTATTGACCGGAACAACGCCGTCTGATATAATGATTATAGCAGATCCCCGCCGGCATTTCAACCGACAGAACGGTTTTTATATCGCGGCGAATAAAAAAGGAGACGGAAAAATGGCGTCTGAAAAAGAGTATCTCGAATACGTGCTGGAGCAGTTATCCGACGTGCCCGGCGTTACGTACCGCCCGATGATGGGCGAATTCATCCTGTACGCCCGCGATAAGATCATCGGCGGGATCTACGACGACCGGCTGCTCGTGAAGATCACGAAGGCCTCCGCGCGGCTGATGCCGGACGCGCCCGAAACGCTGCCCTACGAGGGGGCGAAGCCCATGCTGCTCGTGGAGGATATCGACGACCGGGCGTTATTAACGGAGCTCGTGAACGCGATGTGGGACGAATTGCCTGCCCCGAAGAAAAAGAAGTGATTGTCGGGTAAATCCGTTATTAATTATAAACCTGTTTTTTGTGAATTTCCGCGTTTTTCCGGCCGTGCAACGGATCGTTGCTTTACATTGACGCCGGTTTGTGATAAAATAAAACCGGAACATAAAAAAGGAGGGATAAACATGACAGAAGAGAAACGCCGCTTTTGGCTTCCGCTGACCGGTCTGCTTTTGGCATCCGCCGCGGCGATCATCTGCAATATCGCTGCCACCGCTGATCCCGCAGGGGAACGGCCCGCGCTGAATCTCGTGATGACGCTGATCTTCATCGCCGCGTGGGTGCTGTTTTTCGCTTATTATCAAAGCCGCTCCAAAGCGGCATATATCGTCAGCCTCGTTTACTGGGGTTTCGTGCTGCTGTACGGGCTCACCTGCGTGTTCCCGGCGGTGATGGAACTTTTTCAGTTCGCGAGCCCCCTGATGCCGGTCATTATGGCGCTGCTCGCGCCGTTGATGGGGCTGATCGTGATGTGGGATTTCGCGGGCGTCGCTTTGCTGTTCGTAATCAGCGCCGTGTTCGCGGGGCTGAGTATTTATAAACTGTGCAAAATGAAAAGGACGGCCGCCTGACCGCCCTTTTTCCGGTTATTCCGCGCTGGAAGGCGCGGTTTTTTTGCGTCCGTTGACAAATCGGTTCCCGCGCGGCAAATTGCAGTTTAACGAGATGTTTAGGATACCTCCGTTGGGGGCGGCGTCTCGACGCCCCGCCGCGTATAATAATTGAAACTGTTAATTACAAAGCGAGACACCAATACATATCGTTTGTAATT
>JAFRSZ010000180.1 GCA_017439205.1 Clostridia bacterium | reverse complement strand
TACTGCGAAATGAACGCATGGCTTTCCACCGAGAGGTTTGAAAGGATGTAGATCTTATATCCGCGCGCTTTGAGCTCGCGCAGATAGCTTTCGGTTTCGGTTTTGAGGTAGTGGATCTTCACCCAGTCGCCGGTTAGCACCGTTCTGATCTCTGCGGCGTATGCGGGATAACGCCGGACAAGCGCGTCGCACAGGTCTTCGATGCGCAGATAATCGCCGCGGTCGTGCAGGTACCAGTCGCGCCCGAACACGATGGAATACAGCGCTTCGTTGGTTTCTTCGGGAAAGCCGAAGGTGCGGATATAGGCGGCGGGGTCGAATTCCACCATCACGCGCCCGAGGTCGAATACGATGTTTTTGATCATGGCAGGTTCTCCGTATCGTTTTGATAAAAGCATTATACTACAACCGTTTGCGGTTTTGCAATATGAATTGACGCAGGATATTGACTTTGACCCTGTTCCCCGATATAATGAAGACATAAAATGCAGCGGAGGAAAAAAACGATGAAAAAAGCGACGAAGTTCTTAGCGGTATTGCTCGCGCTGGCAATGGCGTTGGGCATATCCGCCTCCGGCGCGGAAAACGACCGGGTAAAGCGCGTATCCTGCTCGATGTATGAAGACGGCGCCACCGGGCGTGGCTTCAGCTGGTACACGCTGGAAAACGGGAATTCGGATCTGCAGATCGTTAAAACCGCCGATTTCAACGGCAGCTTCAGCGGCGCGAAAACCTATACCGGCACGGTGAACAGATACCGCGGGCAGTACTGCCATCAGGCGGCGGCGACCGACCTTGCCCCCGGCACTGCGTATACCTACCGCGTGGGCGACGCGGCGAAAGATCTGTGGAGCGACGCGTGCAGCTTTGTAACGGACGATAAAGACGGCAGTTTTTCATTCATCACCATCGCGGACGTGCAGGCAAGCTCCGATGAGAATTTCGCCCATGCCGCGCGCACGATGCGGGCAGCCGTCGATACCCTGCCGGACGCCGAATTCATTGTGAACCTCGGCGACTACGTGAACGACAATACCAACGACGAATGGGACTGGTATTTCAATAACTTCGCCTTCGCGAACGATAAGATCACCCACGTGCCGGTGGCGGGCAACCACGACGGCAACATCACGAACAAGCTGAACACCTTCTGCTTCCGCAACACGTTCTGCCTCGACCGGTCCGACAACGAATCGCTTGAAGGCGTATACTATTCGTTCGACTACGGCAACGCCCATTTCGCGGTGCTGAACACCAACGACATGTACCCGATGAGCCAGGCGCAGAAAAACTGGCTGGTCAACGACATGAGCAACTCGACCGCCACGTGGAAGATCCTGCTGATGCACCGTTCGCTGTATTCGGCGGGCAAGAACATCAACAAGCCCGATACCATCGTGATGCGCGACGTGCTGCTGCCGCTCATCGATCAGCTCGATATCGATATGGTGCTCTCGGGGCACGACCACATGTATATGCGCACTGCGCAGGTGTACGGCGACAAGCGCGTTGAAAACGTGACCTATGTTACCGAGACCTTCCACGGGGAAGAAACGACCTTCGCTTCGGATCCCGAAGGCACCGTGTATATCATCCCCTCCACGGCGGGGACCAAGCGGTACGTTGTGAACGGGAACGCGATCGACCCGATCCATGACGTAGCGGAGGTGGAATTTTCCACCCGCGACCGCGGCGGCTGCTTCGCCACCGTGGAAATCGAAGACGGAAGGCTTTTATACAAAGCATATCTGGTTGACGACGAGACCTTTGAGATCACGCAGGTCGACGTGTACGGAATCTCGAAGAGCTGCGCCGGACAGACCGACGGCACGAACAGAGACCAGAGCTTCTTTGCCTCCGTTTATTCTTCCGCATTCAATTTCATCGTCGCCTTCGTAAAGATGCTGGTGAGCTACGTTAAGCTGCTGGCGCAGGTGACGAAGGGATGATAAGGTAAAACTGATTTAACGGCTGACACGCGTCGGCCGTTTTTTTTTGTAAATTGCAGTTTGTCGCTGTGTAACTTCCTGCGTGGCAGGCAGGGACGGCGGGACGGTTCTGTGTATCAACCCAATTGAAAAAAGTATGAAATCTTCAATAAATATGAGACATAGAACCGTCCCACGTCCGCCGGACAAGTTTCAACGAATCTTGATTTCCCCTGTAATTACAACGGATTTCGAGTATTATCGTTGAGACAGGTGACGGTTCTATGTCCCAACGGGAAACTGACAATGCCAAGTCAAATCTGACGTATGGTACATAGAACCGTCCCCGTGTCGTCAAGGCAGCCCCACCGCAATGCAAACGCTCAGTTATTTGCGAACGGCGAACGGCGTTGATCGCGCGCTGCGCGATAAATTATCATTTATCGTCTTCACAAATCCCTCTTGACACCAAAGCGTATTACTGATATAATACAGTTGGAACTGTGTTAGTTGTGTAATACGGTTAGCAAAGGACGGTGATCGTTATGCTCTCTTTCAACGGGTTTGCCGCGGTGGACGGCATACCCATCTATATACAGATCGTGCGGTTCGTGAAACGGAATATCGTTTCGGGCGTTACGGTGAACGGGGACGAGGCCCCCTCGCGACGGGTGCTGTCTGCACTGCTGGGCGTGAATCCCAACACGGTGCAGAAGGCCTACCGAATTTTGGAAGAGGAAGGGTTGCTCAGCTCCCACACCGGGGCAAAAAGCTATATTGAGGTAAAGCCCGAGAGCGTGGCGCGTATTCGCCGGGAGCTACTGGAGGACGCGGCCGCGACTGTGGTGAAGGACCTGAAAGAGATGGGCCTTACCAAAGAGGACGCGCTGGCACTGATCGAAACGCATTGGACGTAAGGGGGAAAAGCAGATGAAAAAGCATATTTCCGTATTCGGGCTGTTTGCCCGCTGTTCCCTGCACCGGGTGGCGCTGATTTTGTGCGCCATGTACCTGCTGTGCGCCGCCGCGCTTGCCCTTCGCCTGCCGGGGCTGCTTGCAAAGGACCCCGCCGCGCGGCTGGAAATACAGTTTGCGAAAAGCGGCGTGATACTGATATTGCGGCTGGCGTTCGCCGCGCTGACCGGCTTTCTATGCGTACCCGGCAGCAAAGCCGCTTCGGGCTATACGCTGGCGCGGCTGCGGGTTTCCGGCGGAGCGGTATTTCTGGCGCAGGCGGCCTTAAATATGCTGGCGTATCTGCTGCTGTGGGCGGCGCAGGTGTGCGCGGTGATCGGGGCGGGAGTTCTGTTTGTAAAGCTCACCACCCCCGCCGCGGGCATGCAGGCGGTGTTTCTGGCGTTTTACCGCAATACCTATCTGCACGCGCTGCTGCCGCTGCAGGACGTTCTATTATGGTTCCGCAACCTGTGCTTTCTCATCGTGATGGGGCTTGCCGCGGCGGAATTCCCGCTGCTGATGCGTGCGAAACGGCGGGCCTTTACCGTGCTGCCGATGGCGGCGCTTACGGTGATCCTTTTCCCGCAGGAGCTGAGCCACCCGATCAGCCTGTTTGTTGCCGTTGGGCTGCTGATCGCGATGGTACTGAAGCTGGCATATGATTTCGGTACGATGGAGGCGCATACGGTATGAAAAAGCTGATGCAGCGGTTATCGCCGCCCGGTATGAACGTAAAGGCGGAGAAGGCGATCACCGTGATATGCCTGATCCTCTCTGCGCTATGGGGAACGTTATACTTCTTAACAAACTACATCATGGAACGGGATGTACTGTTTACCGTACGGGGCGGGAAATTGGTACCGAAGCAGGGCGCTGTGATCTCTGAATTTGCGATGACTGTTGACCCCGGAATGATATTTGGTTTTTACGTTACGATGCTTATCATCGCCGGGTTTACGCTGTTTCGCCTCGCCTATTTTTATCAGGGCAGCAAAAGCATTTATCTGATGCGAAGATTGCCGCAGAAGGGGGAAACCGCGAAACGGGTGCTGGCGCTGCCGGCGCTGTGGATCGCCGGTACGGCGCTGATCATGCTGCTGTTTACCGGGCTTATGGCCGCGGTTTATCTGTTGGCAACGCCAAAAGGCTGCCTGCCTGCGCAGCCGTTCAAAGACGTATGGGAGGTATTTGCATGCTGGAAATCAATATCGTAAAAAAAAGCTATATCAACAAACCGGCGCTGTCGGACGTAAAGCTCAGCTTTCCCCGCGGGGAGATCGTGGGGCTGTTCGGCGAAAACGGCGCGGGCAAAACCACGCTGATGAAATGCGCGCTGGGTCTGCTGACCTATAAGGGAAACGTTACGCTGGACGGCGCGCCGATCACAAAGAAAAATATCGAAAAGCTCTCCTTCGCCACCGGGGAGCACAGCTTCTTTCCGGAGCTGACCGGCGCGGGGCACCGGGATTTTTACAAAGAGCACTTCCCCGCGTTTTCAGACAAACGATTTCAGGGGCTGACCGAGTTTTTCGGGCTGCCGCTGCACCGGTCGCTCAGGGCCCTTTCCACCGGGCAGAAGAACCAGTTTGAGGTGATCTTCGCCCTGAGCCAGGGGGCGGATTATATTCTGATGGACGAACCCTTTACGGGCAACGACGTGTTCAACCGTGAGGATTTCTACAAGGTACTTCTGGGCATACTGGAGCCCCACGAGACCGTGATCCTTTCCACCCACCTGATCGAGGAGGTCGCCGATTTTATCGGCAGGGCGGTGCTGATCCGCGCGGGGCGGATCGTGGGGGACGTAAAAACCACAGAGCTGGAAGACGACGGCAAAAAGCTGATCGACTACGTAAAGGAGACCTATATGTATCAGCCGGATCGGGTCAGCCGGGCGCTGGAGCAGATCACCGGGGAGGATGCGCTATGAAGAAAACCGTTGCCGTCACCCTTGCGCTGACGCTGCTGCTGTGCGGCGCCGCCGGGGTCGCCGCGATAAAAATAAACGCGCTGCGGGACAAGGTAGAGATTACCCAGCATACGGAATACGGCGATAAAACCACCGCCGACGGCATTGAGATGCATATGAAAACCCAGATTGGGCGGCGGTTGTTCTGGGAAACGGCCTATACCGCAGGCGCGGAGGAAGCCCCGCGAACGGCATACGAATACCACAGCGAAGACGTGCCCATGGAATACGACGAGGTGGAATACATCAGTATACAGGATCGGATCAGCGGGGATATCGCCGCGTATTACGATTTCACGGAGGATCTGACCGGACTCGCAAAGGAACTGAAAACGCTGGCAGAGGAAACGCCGGCGGACGCGGAGGGAACCAGAACCGTATCTCTGAAGGAGTATTACGATCAATACGAAGTGAATATCGATATCAGCCTGAACGGTATGCATACCACGCTGACCGAGGGGCCGGTATGGGAGGCGTTCAACCGCTTTTTGCGTGTGCCGGTGAAGGACACGGATTATATCGTATTCCATATGAACAAACTCAGAGAAGACGCGTTCGGTATACGGACACAGAGCGTTGATGCCGAAGGCGCATTTTGCAGTCTGACCTCCGCGGGACTGGTCGCGCCCCTGTTCAACCGCTGTTTTTTTACGCTGCGCATATGGAATGAGGATGAAAACAGCAGCGAGACGCGGAAGGATTACGGCAGTATTCCCGGCGGGTACGGCGTGTACAGCTTCCCCTACAACACGGGGCTGAGCGCTGAAGAAGCCGCCTCCGGTTTTCTGGCGGGCGACATTGAAAACGTGCTGCCGCTGGCAGAAGACGCCGAGGTGAGCTTTATGGATCTGAACGGAGACGGCACGAAACTGATGGTGTATACCGCGGAACCGGACGGATTTTACCTTACCGTGCTGGATATTGAAACGCTGCGGCAGACGCAGAAGCTGCGCATCGGCGACGACGACGCCTATAACGTACGCACCGACCCGGACGCCGCCGTGATACTTCTGCCGGACGCTCTTGCGGTGATTACCGAAACGAACGGCGTATTTACGCCGGAATTTACGGTGCCCACCCTCTCCATCGCCCTGCACGGGAATACGGTGATGCTGTATGAGACCGACGTCGATCTTGCCTTCCGCGACGGCAAACTGGCATGGGCGGCGCCCTGCGGCTATGATCGCTTCGGGCTGATGATCATCGACAAAACGGGGCTGGTATACTACGGCGTTTACGAAAACGGCGTGATCGCCGGGCACGAAGGCCCCGGCTTCAATCCGCTTGACGCCTTAGCGAAAGACCCGATACGCATCCGGTGGGAGAAATAGGAGGAAGCCGCAATGAAACCGATTTTAAGTATATTTCTGCTTTTGATAACGGCATTCTCCGCCGCAGCGAAGCCCGCCGACGGCAGCAGCCCGGAGGAGCTCTATAAAGAAACGCTGCGTATCTGCGACCATATGGCGGATCGGGTAAAAAGTGGCAGTTTGAAGCAACCGGCGGACATTATCTCCGTGGAAGCCGCCGCAGAGGATGCGCAAGGGCATTGGCACAATATGTGGGTGGAGGTTAGTTCCGCATACCGTCGTTCGGAAGCCGGCGGGTTCGGCTGTGCCTTTGCGGATCTGGACCGCGATGGTAGCCCGGAGCTTTTACTTGCAACCAAAGAACAGTTCCTTCTGGCGATTTTTACGGTAAAGAACGGAAAGAGTATACTTGTAGACGCGTTTTGGCCGCGCCATTGCGCTGCCGTAAGGCACGGCGCGATCATGCTGCGCAGCTCAGGCGGAATGGATGTAGAGGAATTTTCCGTTAACACGCTGGAGGGCCATACACTGCGCCCCCTGCTCCGTTGGAACAGCGCAAGAGATGCCGACCGAAACAAAACCGTATACGCCTGCGGTTTCGGCAGCGGTGAGAGGCAAATTCCGGCAAGCATGTTCAATGCGCTGTGCGGGGCATATACGGAGGTTTCGGGCAAAGGGAACGCCGCATTTTTCAGTAAGTACGGATTTACGGAGATTTAATACGAACAGGAAAGATTGGCGTGTATCACTCCTGTTAAGAAAAATCTTAATCAAGGGAGAATAAAGATGGAACTTGGAAAAGTGAAACAGTATTACAGCTGCAGCCGCATCTATTTATATGAGATCGTTGCGGGCTTTGTTATCGGCGCAGGGATGCTTGCTTACTCGGTACGAAGCATTATTTTACAGGGCTTTGTGCTCGCAGATCTGATCGGCGTCGGGGGCGGCGTTTTGCTGATCGGTTTTGCCGCCTATTACGCTGCGGTCAGCCTCCGGTGCAAGGTATTCGTATATGAAAACGGCATACGGTTTGTTATGCCGAAAGGTATTTTTACAATGCAGGAGCAAACGCTGGTTTACGGAGAGATCATCGCCGCCACCCTGCGGCGGGAACCCACCCGCGGGAGATCTCTGCTGCTGGTGATACAGGCCGTTTCCGGCGATTATGCGCTGCGGTACCTCTCTCCCCGAGACCTGCAGGAACTGTTCACGCTGCTGCAGAACAAGGCAAGGTAAGCGGCGATTCAGGAACATGGGCGGGTTGTCAAATTATAATTTATCGCGCAGCGCGCGATCAACGCCGTTCGCAAATATCTGAGCGTTTGCATTGCGGCGGGGCTGCCTTGACGACACGGGGACGGTTCTGTGTACCATATGTCAGATTTGCCGTGGCATTGTCAGCTTTCCGATGGGACATAGAACCGTCACCTGTCTCAACGATAATACTCAAAATCCGTTGTAATTACAGGGGCAATCAAGATTCGTTGAAACTTGTCCGGCGGACGTGGGACGGTTCTATGTCTCATATTTATTGAAGATTTCATACTTTTTTCAATTGGGTTGATACACAGAACCGTCCCTCCGTCCCTGCCTGCCACGCAGGAAATTACACAGCGACGAACTGCAATTTACAGTACTCTCAAAACCAATTCCGAATGAAATAACGTTTTCCGCCCCGGCAGGGTTCCCTGCCGGGGCGGCGTTTGCGCGGTATGGTCGGATATTATTTACGGAACAATCTCTGGAAGAACCAGAAGATCAGGTGGAAGAACGCCACGATCCTGCCCCAAAGGCTGTTCGGATGCACCTTGCCGCAGTAATTGCATACGTCGCCGCTGTTTGAGGTCGCCGTTGTATCCACCGCGTAGGTGTTGATCTGTACGTAG
>JAFRSZ010000016.1 GCA_017439205.1 Clostridia bacterium | reverse complement strand
GTCCGGCGGAACAAGCTCCGTCCCCTTTTTATAATGGAAATCCTTACAGTGCACATGGAACGCGTACGGCGCGAGGTTCCCCACCGCCACGGCGGGGTCTTCGTCCGCGCACATGAAGTTGCCGATATCCACCAGCGCGCCGAAGTTTTCGTGCGCCACGCCGTTGATAACGGCCTCCACACGGGCGCTGTCCTGGCAGAAATAGCCATGGTTCTCGATACAGGTGCGCACGCCCTTTGTTTTTGCGTAAACGGTTACCTCTTTATACCCGCGCACCAGCGCAGGCAGAGCGTTATGGAAGCCGCGCTGGCCTCTCGTTTCTCTCGCGTAACCGCCGGAGGCGTCGTGCCGCATCACGGGCACGCCAAGGGCGGAAGCGATATCCACCTCTCCCTTGAGGCGCTCGATCTCGGCGTCGGTGTTATCAAGCAGATTCGCGCCGATGCAGTAAGCGGCGATCTCAATGCCGGCTTTTTTCGCTTCGTCTCGCAGAAACGCGGCGTATTCCGCCTTCTCCATGCCGGCGGGGGTATGGATCTCGGCGAACTCGATGGCGTCGAACCCCATTTCGGCGGCCAGCGGGATCAGCTCCGCCTCGGTTTTTTTACCGGCGTTCGTAAGGCCGGAATAACTGTAAGAGCTTACGGAAAACTTCATATTTCAAACCTCACTTTTCGATTTCAAAGCTTAAATAGTAACGGGCGTCGGACTGATAATTGCCGGATGCCACCCGCGCGTAATACGTGCCCGGCGTAACACCGAACCTGCCGGAGACCGCTTCGCTGCTCTCGTAGCTTACCATGGTATCGCCGATGGGTTCAAGTTCGGCAGAATAGAGCGTAACACGGAAAATATCATTGCCGCCGCCGAGATTCTCATGCGAGAGACGAAGACAGATCGTGCCGTCGGCGTCAACGGTGAACGCGTACCAGTCCTCGTCAAACACGGCCTCGGCGTTGGAAAGCGTACCGCTGACGTTTGCCTTTTCCGCAAGAATGTTCGCATGCTCACGGTCGCCGTTATACTCGCGTTCCCAGCTGCCGGAGGCGGTAAAGGAGAACCCCACCTCATAGATATCGCTGTTCAGATAGAGATCGTCGTTATCCACAGAGAGATAATAGGTGCCCGCGGCAAGACCGATGTTGGGCGTGCGCACTTCATCCGCCGCGTCGGTCATCAGGGTTCCGAACAGAAGACGCCCTTCTGCGTCCATGACCTGCAGACGGCGTACGTTGCCGGAAGCGGATCCGGCGGGCGTCAGATTCTTAATGTACGCACTGACGTAACCGGGGGATTCCAGCGTAAACGCGTAGTAATCCCGGTCCGCATTGGAAGTACGCCCGGAAAGCGCGCCCCTGATCGGCTTATCCGCCGTGATGGGCGTAGCCGCGGCAAGGGTATCGTTCAGCTCTTTTTCATAAAAGCCGTTATCGCGACGCACGGTAAGAGTATACTCGCTGTCGATATACACGCGGCTCTGTACCTGAATATAATAGGTACCGGCGGGTACCCCTACCCTGCCGCTCGTGATCGAGGTGCTGAGCAGCAGCGAGTTGCCGCTGTAGATCTCGTGCAGATCCGCATCGTAGAGATAGACCTTGAACGCAACGGTGTTCAGCTTCTGATCTGCGTGAGTGAACAGGATGTCGAAGGCGCAATCGGAATACGTGCGGATCATATACCAATCGGTATCGTGCCCGTTCTCATAATTGGAAGCGCTGCCCTTTACCGGCACGTTTGCGAAGATCTCGGTATAGCGGGTGCGCGTATCGTTATATTCCATTTCAAAGGAGGTTCCGGCGTAGAACTCGAGCGACAGCGTGAACATTGACGGCGTAAACGTGCCGTCGTTCACCACGCTGATCACATATCTGCCGGGGATCAGGCCGATGCCCGGCGCGCGGTTGCGTCCGTTTTTCGCCGTGGCGTTCAGCGTATTCACAAGCCGCAGAGCCGTTTCTTCGCCGCCTCCGTTTACGTAATAATACTGGTACAGGCGCACCTTCCACGCCGCGCTGTCGTCCGACGCAGCGTTCAGCGCATAATAAAGCACGCCCCGGGAACCGACCGAGAACTCATAATTCACCGTGTCGGTCGCAGAATGCAGCATATTCTCATATTGGCCCGAGGGGTCGATGTACAGCGTGCGGGGTTCTTCTCCGGCCTTTGCGGGCGCGTGCGATTCATAACGCGAGCCGCCTTCATACACATATAAAGGAGCGTCGGTTTCGTCAGCCGTGAGGTCTGCGTCTGTTTCCGGCGCGGGAACTGCCGGAGCGCCTGACGGATCGGACGATTGCGAAGACGGCTCCGCGAAAGGCTGCGTCAGGGGCGCCGTTTCGGTTGGCTCGGATACAAAAGGAACGCCGTTCTGCGCTTTGCTCACGGGCACGTTCGGGACAGGCTCGTCCGCCGAAAGCAACGTTTGCGCGCCGTTTTGCGTCCGGCCGCCGTAAGACACTCCCTGCTCAGAGAGGCGCACCGCAGGCGCGTCGGAAATAAAAACCAACGCCGCGAGAAGGATCACGCAGCAAAAGACGGTAAATATTTGCTTCAGGACCGGACCTCGCCGTGCGGAATGAACGCCGGAAGACCCGTTATGCTTCATCTGACGCAAGGAGACTTTCCTTTCGTATGGATCGTTGCATATATATTAGCACACATCCGTTGCGGATTCAAGCCGCAAAAACGGAATTTCCGCAATAAATGATTGACAAGCATGGGAGTTTTTGATAAAATAGCGATACCGAAAACAAAGCCTCCATAGTTAAATGGATATAACAGACCCCTCCTAAGGGTCAGTTGTGGGTTCGATTCCCGCTGGGGGTGCCAGAAAAAGCAGCCGCGAGGCTGCTTTTTCACTTCTTCACTCTTTACTTTCACTCTTCACTCGCATCATCAAATGGATATATCAGCGCCTGCGGCACTGATGAATAACGTCGCTTCGCTCCTTATTGAATAAGCCCCTCCTAAGGGCTGGTTGCGGGTTTCCCGTCTTCCGCCGGGTGTGCCACTCTCCTGCTGTTATTTCTGCTGGCGTTATTGTTTCCGTTCAAAGCCGCTCAATCTTTTTTCGTTTACCTATTGAAAAATGCAGAAAACAACGCTATAATGGTTAATAGATACAAAAATCTTTCAAAAGGAGCAACAAAACATGAAAAGATTTACCAAAATCATTGCACTGATTCTCTCCGTACTGATGGCTGCGTCGCTTCTTACTGTTCCGGCTTTTGCGGCTGACGCGCAGGAAGATCCCTATGCGAAACTCAAAGAAGGCGTCGGCTACGTCGCGATCGGCGACAGCTTCACCCGCGGCTACGGCGCAGGCGACAACTGGCAGGACGAGATCTATCTTAACGACAGCTACGGCAATTATGAGTGCCGCAACGTTGGCGGTTCCTATCCGAACCGGATCGCCGAAGCGTTCGGCCTTTACGCGCCGGACGACATCCGCGACACAAGCGCGAAGCTGTGGCCCATCGCGCACGACGCCGTTTCCACCGCGTACATAAACGACCTGCTCGGCATCGACGACGGTTTCCGCGACGATGAGTTTACCTACGACGAATCCTATATGATCGAGCGGTACGAAACGGACCTGCAGTATTTCGGCGACCCTCTGAGCTTAACGGTAGACGGACAGTCCACCTACGGCCAGACCGGCGAAGTGATGAGCATCCGTGAAATGCTGAACAACGCGAGCCTCATCACGATCGGCCTCGGCCAGACGGACGTGATCTACAAAGCGCAGATCTTCGGCCTGAACACCCTCGATCTGAGCGATACCGCAGGCCTTCCCGCGGGCGTCGCCAACATCATCAGTCTGCTTTATAAATACTTTGATTACTGGAAAGACGCGTATCCGCTTCTTCTGGACTACATCAAAGAAAACAACCCTGACGCCAAGGTGGTGCTCGTGGGCACCGTGAACCCCATCAGAGATGCGATGCTGACCGACGATATCTCGATCAGGATCGGCAAGGTACTCAACGTGATCTTTGATTCGATGAACACCTACACCAAGATGTGCGCGATGAAATACGGCTATATGTTTGTGGATATTTCCGACGTTGATACGCCGCCTTCGGTAACCGATATGTCCATCGGCCATATCCTCTCCATCAGCGACGGCATCGAGTATGCGCTGATCGCGCATCCCACGCCCAACGGCTATAAGCAGATCGCTGACAGGATCATCAGCGCGGTTGAAAAGGATCTCGAAAAGGATTCCGCAGGCGGCTTCGGCAAGATCAAGGCGTTCTTTGCCTCGATCGTGGATTGGTTCAAAGAATTCTTCGCGAAGATCGCAGGCGTTTTCAGCAGGATCGGCAAATAAAACAAATCAAGCTTTACGGGACAGGGGTTTCGCGCCCCTGTCTTTTTTTGTGTCAGGATTTTGCAATCTAAAAAATAAGGGATCGTCAAAAATAGCAGTTTGTCGCGCAGTTTGAACGCTGAAACGCAAATAAAAAAGCACCCCCGGAAGCCTGTTCCGGGGGAGTGCGGTGAAAACCTGTCAAACGTTCGGTCTGAGCTCTGTGAGCTTCATGAAATCGACCTTGCCCACGGGCGTGGTGGGGAGCTTATCGATGTAGCGGATGTCTCTCGGCACCGCGAAACGGTGGATCTTATCGTTGCACAGCTTTCTGATCTCTTCAAAGCGCTTTTCTTTATCGGTTTCACCGTCAGCGGTAACAATATAGAGACGCACGAGAGACCGGCCGTTTTCGTCGTAACCCTGCACGGCGCAGCACTCTCTGATATAAGAGAGGTTATCGGTAAGGATCTTTTCAAGATCGTTGGGATATACGTTGTATCCGGAGATGATGATGAGGCGTTTCATTCTGCCCACGAACACCACGTAGCCGTCTTCGTCGAGCTTGCCGAGGTCGCCGGTGAGCACCCACCGTTTGCCGTTTTTATCGGTGTGTATGCCGTAGCCTCTCTCTTCCTTCACGGTTTCGAGATACCCCGCCATCACGGTGGGGCCGCTCACGGCAAGCTGACCTACGCTGCCCTGCGGAAGGGGTTCGTTGGTTTCGGGGTCCCAAACCTCAACGTCGATATCGGTGAGCGGGATCCCCACTGTGCCGAGCTTGTTCTTATAGTAGGGGTTGGCGGCGCAGCTCGCGCAGCACTCGGTAAGGCCCCATCCGGCGCAGATCTGCGCGTGGGAACCGTATTTGGAAAGGACCGCGTCGTAGGCGTTCTGAAGCACGGGGCGCACATCGTCGCCGCCGCAGTACATGACCTTCAGGTTGGCAAGATGCGGGCCGTCGAAACCGGGAGTGACGAGCAGCTTGCGGAACAGCCCGGGAACGCCGTTGAACTGCACCACTTTGTTATTCTGCAGCACCTTAACGAACACGTCCGGATCGAACTTGGGCAGGAATATCACCTTCGCGCCGCCGTGCAGCGCCGAAAGGCCGCCGGAGGCGATGCCGTACACGTGGAAGAACGGCATACAGCCAACCTCGGTATCCACGCCATGCTCGTAGTTGATCGGTAAAATCCGGCCGATGGACCGAACAAGGTGGTTGAGGTTGGAATTCTTGATCATGATGGTTTTGCTCTTGCCGGTGGTGCCGCCGCCCTGCGCGAACATCGCAATGTCGTCTTCGTTCTCTTTCACGCTCTCAACGCGCGCGTCTTTATACTTCAGCAGCATTTCGGGGTAGCAGTACACCGTGCCGCTGAGCTTGGAGAGCGCCTCGGCGTTGGCCTTCGCCTCGTATTTATTTTCGATCGCGTAGGTAGCGCCCACGGTCACGATGCACGGAAGGGCATACTTTTCAAGGATGCCGGCAAGGCGCGGAGCGAGCAGATCGGGCACCAGAACGGCTTTGGACTTCGTGAGCTTCACGATCTCATCCACCTGGCCCTCGGGGAGCATCGGATGGATGAAATTGATGATGCCGCCGATCTTGTTCACGGCGTAGAACATGATAACGCCTTCCACGCAGGTGGGCAGAAACGCGGAAAGCACGTCTCCCCTGTTGAAATGCAGTTCGTTTTTCAGAAACGCCGCCATGGTTTCGATATCGGCAATGAATTCGGCCTTGCCGTGCTCTCTGCCCTGATGGCTGAACACGGTATATTCGCCGTAGCGCGCGGTGTTCCTGAGATAATAATCAAAGCAGTTTTCGTTTACGGGATCGATCTGCACGTCGTATGCGATCGGGGGACGCCCATTCTCCATTTTAATTACTTCCTTTTCATCTGTTTTCGGGTCTTATCCATATTTCACGGCTATTATAATGCAATGCGGCGCACATTTCAACAAACAATGTTTTTCGGGATTGCTCAATTCCGCCCAGCTGCACGACAAATCGTTTTTTCTCCGACACAGCAAAGCTATTCTGTTGCAGAAATGCCGAAAAAGTTTTTTTCTCAGGCCCTTTATTTTTTGCTTTTCTTTTGTTACAATAGAAAAAACGCTGCTGAAAAGAAGGAAACCGAGATGAAGGAACTTTACGTATCCGAATACCGCTCCCCCGGCGGCAACGAAAAAACGGATGAGCTCAAAGCCCTGTTCGACGGCGTGCGCGCCATGACGCCCGCGGTCCGGTTCTGCCCTGAGAAAGATCCCTTTCCTGCCGATGCGCGGATCAAAGCGATCCGCTTTGCAGGGCTGCCCTTTGGGGGCCGTCAGAACACGGTTTTCGCGTATATCGGTTTCCCGGAAAACGCCGCGCCGGACGCGCCCGTTCCGGGCATGGTGCTGGTACACGGCGGCGGGGGCCACGCCTACGCAGAATGGGTGCAGGATTGGGTGGATCGCGGCTTTGCGGCGATCTCGTTCGACGGCTACGGCCAGACCTATACGGGTGAAGACCACACCTACGAAGCTTCTCTTGATTTCTGGAAACCCGACCCCGAGGTATGTTACCCAAATGACGGCTTCGCCTCTGTGGGCAAGCCGTTTGCGGAGCAGGGCTTTACCTATTACGCGGCCGACGTTTTGCTGGCGAACAGCGTTCTGCGGGCGGATGAACGCGTCAACAGGGCGCAGATCGGCCTCACCGGGATCTCGTGGGGCGGGATCGCCGCCAGCGTGGCCGTTTGTTACGACAGCCGTTTCGCGTTTGCCGCCCCCGTATACGGCAGCGGCTTCATGAACGCCACGAAAACGGTGTGGGGCGCGTACTTCAGAGAGAGCGACATTGCGGGCGTATGGGACGCAAGGTTTCTTTTGGGCGAAGCGAGCATACCGGTACGCTTTTTCAACAGCGACTGCGACCCGTTTTTCGACGTGGGCGCAACCACCGCCTCCGCCGCCGCGGCGCCCTTCGGCTCCCTGACCCTGCTGCCCGGGTTCACGCACGGGCAGATCGAGGGCTCGTCGATCCCGGAGCTGACGCGGTTCGCAGAAGAACAGGTCGGCAGAGGCAAGAAAAACATTTCGATCCACGGCTTATATGCCGAAGGCGACGGCGCGGCGCTCGCCTTCTCGCTGCCCGAAGACGTAAAGGCCGCAGAAGTGTTCGCTTACTATAAAACCGAAGACCTTGTTTATGAAGACAAATACCTGAAAGAAGCATGGAAACGCGCAGCAGGAGAATCCGCCCACGGAACGGCATGGGTGCAAATCCCCGACAACGCGCGCCTGTTCTATTTCAGCGTGGAGGGCGAAAATACGGACGGGCAGACGCTGCACGCGACCACCGGCGTTTACAGCCGGGAGACGTGGAACGCCGCCGATCATGAGTAACGGAGGAAAAACGGATATGAACGCGCAGGACAGAATGATGAGCAAGAAGTGGGGCGTTTTCAACCACTATCTGTATTACAGTGAGAAGGGCTATACCGATTTCAGGTGCGAAAACGAAACCGCCGCGCGATTGATGGCGGCGGAATGGAACGGGCAGGTCGATTCTTTTGACGTGCAGAAGCTCGCGCGCACGCTCAACGAGATCGGGTGCGGCTATTACATCATCACCGTGATGCAGGGCACGCGGTTCATGATCGCGCCGAACGCTGCTTATACAAAGATCACGGGCATAGCGCCGGGCGAAGCCTGCTGCAGGCGCGACCTGATAAAAGACGTCGGCGAAGCGCTGGCGGCTTACGGGATCGACCTGTTTCTGTATTATACCGGCGACGG
>JAFRSZ010000179.1 GCA_017439205.1 Clostridia bacterium | reverse complement strand
TCGCCGCGACCGTTTACAAGGTCGCCGTCGCCCTCGGCGGCCGCCACGTACATGCACGGGCCGTTAAAGTATTTGGCGATCAGCGTTTCGGGCGTTTCGGGCCCGAAGTTGCCCAGAAAAACCACCAGCGCGTTGCACCCGGCGGCGTTTACGTCCGCCACGGCTTTCTGCATATCGGTTTCGTTCTCTACGGTCACGGGGCATTCGTAGATCTCGCCCGTGTACGCTTCAACAACGGCCTTGCGCCGCGCGATGGAAAGCCCAATGGGGAAACAGTCTCTTGAAACGGCAACGATGCCGAGCTTTACCTCGGGAATGTTATTCATAAGTGATCCTCCGTACTTCAAAATGCGGAATCCGGAATGCGGAATCCGGAATTACCTTTTTTTATTATATCTGCTTTTTTACGCTGTGTCAATCAAAAAACCCGTTTTCCGCCAATTGACGAAAAACGGGCCCTGCTTATTTATTTAACCGAAACGCGCTCAGTTGTTGCAGCCGCAGCCGCACCCGCAGCCGCCCTGGTTGCCGTTATCGGTGAGTACCAGAATGAGGATGATGAACAGAATCCAATAATTGTTGTTACCGAAGCACATATTTCCTACCTCCTTTCGATACCATCATATGGAGCAGAACAAAAAGTGTTACGGCAATCTTTTACAGGAGCCGGGTGAAAGGGCAGGCTGCGGTCCCGTGAAATGGGGCTTCCTTTCAGAGAGTGTTGACAGAACCACCGCCGTATGATAAGATAAAAATGATTCCAACCGGAACAAGAAAGGGGCAGAAAAAGATGAAAAAGCAAAGCTTAAAGCTGTTCTCACTCTTCCTTGCGGCGTGTATGCTGTTTGCCGTTCTTCCGCCTGCGGCACGGGCCGAAACCGTGAAAACGGGCGACGTGATCGTATTCGGCGGCTATCCGCAAACGCTGGTGACCGACAGCGCCGTTCTTGACGCGCTGAACAAGCTCGAAAAACGCTGGAACACCTACCGTTATTATGACAATAAAACGAATCAGCTTGACGGCAACATGAAGCCGGGCGACTGGATGCGTTACGCGGACGTGACCTGCGACGGTGAAAAATACCGTGCGGTAACCTTTGATTATTATCGTCCGACCAGTACGCAATCGTGGGCTGCCAACCCCATTAAGCCGGAGCACAGTTCATATCAGGATGAAAACGGTTATGCGCCCGGAAACGTGTATTACTTTAAATATGAATCCCTGAAATGGCGGGTGCTGGACGCTGCGTCCGGGCTGGTTTTCTGCGAATCCGGCATTGACGCGCAGGCGTTTCACAATACGGTGTTTTACAACAAAGACGACTCCAAATATTATCATAACGCATCCAGCGATATCAACATAAGCAGTTATGAATTCAGTTCCGTACGGCAATGGCTGCAGAACGATTTTTACAACACCGCCTTCTCCCCCGAGGAGCAGGCCCTGATCGGATCAACGGCGCTGGAGGGCGAAACAATGCGGGACAAGATCTTTCTGCTTTCCGCCGAAGAAGCCGGAAACGACGCTTACGGGTTTTATAATCAAACGAGGCAGGTGGTCGGCACCGACTACGCGAAATGCCAGGGGCTGCACGATTATGAAAACGGATACATCTCATGGTGGCTGCGCACACCCGGCCAGACGACCTCCGGCGCTTCGTCCGTCAGCCAGAACGGATTTGTATACACCACGCCCTGCAACGCATGGCTGATTTATCTGGGGATCCTGCCTGCCTTCCGGTTTGCGTCCGGCGTGGAGGAATCCGTCAATCCGAAGGGCGGCAACGGCGTGATCGCCCCCGTTACCGGCGACCCGGACGGCGACGGAACCGTAACGGCGAGCGACGCGCGCCTTGCCCTGCGCCGCGCCGTGGATCTGGAAACGTACGCTGCGAGCTCCGCCGAATTCGTCTCCTGCGATATCGACGGCGACGGAACCGTAACGGCGAGCGACGCGCGTATCATTCTCCGTATTGCGGTGGATCTTGAAACTGCCGATAAATACATTAAACCGTAAAAGCATTCTATTATAAAAGCCTGCTGTTCCGAAAGGTCCAACAGGCTTTTTTGGTAATTATATTCTTTTACCCTGCCGGCCAGGCGAAATCTCTGCCCGCCATCAGGTGGAAGTGCAGGTGCTTCACGCTCTGGCCCGCGGGGTCGCCGCAGTTGTTCACCACGCGGAAGCCGTCTTCGATGCCGAGCTGTTTGGCGATCTTCGGGATCACCTCAAAGATGTGCGCCACCACGGCGGAGTTCTCTTCGTTGATATCGAACGCCCATTTGATGTGCTGCTTCGGCACGATCAGCACGTGCACCGGCGCCTGCGGGTCGATATCGTTGAACGCGTAACAAACCTCGTCCTCATATACCTTCGACGACGGGATATCACCTTTGATAATGGAACAAAACAAACAATCCATGATCTGCCCTCCTGATGATCT
>JAFRSZ010000178.1 GCA_017439205.1 Clostridia bacterium | reverse complement strand
TCACAGTGACCCAGTTGCCGTAATCGTGGCCCGTTGCGGGGATCTCTACCGTTTTCATATCGCGGCAGACAGCTTCCCGGGCAACGGCGCGGGGATCAACCTGTTTGCCGCGGACGGCGCGCCCACGGCGCCCGAAAACAGCGCGGTGAACTTTGTGCCCGTTTCTTACCTGGACGGCGTGCTCAGCTACGGCGGCAACGCGGCGCAGAATTCCTATGATTTCTTCGACGTCCTCTCTGTGTTCTGCAGCCGTTACGGCGAAATCCGGCAGCTTCAGGTCGAGAGCTTTTCGTTTGACGATATCAGGGTATACTATTACGATACCGCGACCGGCGCGCGCAGGGTGATCGACGGGCCTCTGACCAATGGCGTGATTTATCCGCAGCTTGACGTGGACGGTACGCCCATGGCGATCACGTATAACGCGCTGTGCAGCGGGATCGCAGACGGTGCGATCACTTCGTTTTATCTTGTGATCAACGACGAAACGCATCCCGAAACGCAGGATACCCAGATCAGTATCGTGGAGCAGATCTCCAATCTGTTCCGCAAAGCGCTGCGGGCCATTGTTACGCTGCTGAACAAGCTGTTCAGGCTTCTGAAGAACTTCGGCTGATAGAATACTTGTCAAATTTTACAAGATACAAAAATCCCCTGTACCTTATCTCGGTACAGGGGAAAAGTGTTTACAGGGATATGTGACGCTTACCAGGTTTTGGGGTCTTCCAGATCCACGGCGGCGCGAAGAATGCTTCTGGCGTCGTTTGCGGTCACTTTGCCGTCCTTATCCACGTCGCAGGCAATGAATTCCTTGCTGCCCTCGGGGTAGGTCTCGAGGTCCACGGCTCTGCGCAGCGCAAGGCGCGCGTCCGAAGCGGTGATCTTCGTATCGAAATCCACGTCGCCCAGCATTGCCGTTGATCCGCTCTGGTCAAGCATAACGGTCTGTTCTTCGCCGCATACGGTGCAGATTCGCATTGCCGAGCCTGCAGAAGTGGCGGTAGGTTCCTCGGTTACGGTCCATTCGCCGTATACGTGCTCCGTGGCAGGGATGGTCATTTCAGCTTCGGTAACGGACTGCAGTCCGGCTTCGTCGGTAAATCTTGTACGGCAAAGCGTACAGATGTAGTGCTGCTGTATGCCCGCGCGTGAACATGTGGCAGCGGCGCCCGCGTAGCGGATGATATTGTGCGCGCGGGGCTCCCAGGTATTCTCGCCGCCGTTTTCCACCGCGGAGGCGAGGGTGGAGATGCCGCACGCCGTGCATTCGCTCCAGGTGGGTGTACCGGGAGAGGTGCAGGTGGGCGCTACGCCCGTGTGCGTATTCCACGTATGGCCCGTGGCGGGCAGCGGCGTGATCCTGCTGTAGCGGCAGCGCGAGCAGTATTTATAATCCTTCCAGCCCGGCGTGTAGCAGGTGGGGGCTTTGTCGGGCACGCTGATCAGGTCGTGGGACGCTTCGGCCGCTGCGGTGTGCCTGCCGCCCGTATCTACCGCGCCGCATTCGCAGCGCATGTAGTAGGAATGCTCTGCCGTGCAGTACGGATATTCGGAGGAAATGATGAATTCGCGGGTGTCGGGTTCGGTATGCGCGCCGTAGTGCCGCGTTATGTAATAGGCGTCCCCCTTCTTTGTTGCCGCGGCGATGAACGCCGCCTCCGAATCGCCGGTGAGTACCAGATGCTCGCGGTGCGCCGCGTTGTACATGTGCTCAAACGAGATCTCGTCCGCACGGTTGAACAGCGCGCCGGCATTCGTGCCCGCCGCGCCGGGCGAAACGAAGCTTGTGAACTGCACCGCGCCGTTTTTGATCTCGCAGAGGGAATCCTCGCCGATCTCAAACGCGGTAAAATAGACGCCGTAGTCCGTGTGGTCGATCCTGATCTGGCCCGTATGCTCCAGATACAGGTTTTGGCAGAGCTCGATTGCGGTGTTCAGGGCGGTGAGGTGCAGATTTCCGATGCCCTTCAGCGTGAGATCGCCGTTTACACGGATGCCCACGCAGTTATACTCGTCTACGGAACCGTCGATCAGGTTCTCGCCCAGAAGCTCCACCGTGAGATCATGGTTCGCATAGATGGCGGCGCGCTCCACCGCAAAGGTATAGAGATCCATATTCTCGATGGTGAGCGTATTTGTATCCGGATCGTACTTCCAGTGGTTGACAGGCATCAGATCGCGGTTCAGGTCCGTGACCGGCGTTTCGCCCACCCAGACGCCGTAATCGCTGCCCGCGGTATGGAAGGCGGTGGCGTATACCTCGCCGAGCATGGTCTGGCGGTAATAGAGCACGTAGTTTGAGTTGGGCTTGAGGTCCGTAAACCGGGTGGTGCGCTGCCAGCGCTCGCCGTCCAGCGAATACAGCACGTTCGGCAGGGGGCTTAGTACCGTAAGATCGGTTTTGCCCGCGCCGAACACGCCCGGGGAGGCGGCCACGGTTTCCACAGTGATCACGGAGGCGGTATCGTCGTTCGGGAAGGTCACCTTTCCGTTGTCCGAGATCCCGTATTCGTCCTTCTTCGAGTTGTAAATGCGGCGGATCATGACGTTCTCGGGCAATATCAGCTCGCCGATCAGGAATCTGTCGCCCACGTAATAGGTCTGCGTGTTGAACAGGGAGCCGTCCGTGTTCAGCACCTTAACGCTGACGGCGTTCGTATTGAGCGCCTCGGGCGCGGGGGCGGCGGTATCGTAAATCTTTTTATATACGCCGTGGTTGAACGTGAAATCCGTATGCCTGTCGCCGTCCATATCCACGTCGCCCCAGATGGGCAGGTAGATCTCTTCCACGGCCTCGTGCGCGTCAAAGGCGTATTCGTCTCGCCCGATCAGATCCGTGCTCATAACGACGGTAACGGGCTCGGGGGTTGTTGAATCCCCCGGATCGATCACGCGCGGCTGGCCCGCCCTGAGCCGGACCTTTGCTGCGTCCGGCCCCTCGCGCAGACTGTTGAGGCGAACGATGGCGTCCTGCCCCATGCCGCCCACTGTAAGATTAAAGTCCCTGACGCGGTAAGAGAGCGTAAAGGGCTGCGGCGTTTCGCCGTCCGCCACGGTGAGGATATCCTTCAGATACAGGAATATGCCGCGATTCGTATAGTAGCTTTCCTGCGGCCTGTAGATAGACGGAAGCCAAGTGCGTACGCCGTTGATGAAGAACGTGACGTAGGGCCCGAAGCTGACGCCCGTGGGCAGATGCGCATCCAGCTGCAGGCCGCTCTGCACGCCCTTTATAAACAGGTTCAGGCGTTCCGGCGCGTGGGGATAGCCCAGCGGATACAGTACGTTCGCCGCCCCGTCGGCGTGGATCGGCAGTTTTTTGATCCCGAGATCCGAAACCGGCACGTCGGCGTCAACGGAAACCTCCACCTGATCGAGCCAGTCGTCCACGTAGGATCCCTCTTTGACCTCGGTGGGGAAATCGATATATACGCGGTTGATCACGGCGCCGATATGGCTGCCGATCGTGCTGCGGTAGGTGTATTCCATCTCCACGGTTTTAACTTCGCGGCTGGTTTGATACGAGAAACGGCGCAGTGAGAAGTTTTCGTTCGTTTCGTCCGCGGTGATCTCGCCGCCGCCGACCGCGCCCACCGTCATCAGAGCGGGCACCTCCCTGCGGAAGCCGACGTTCTCCGACGTCGTTTCAACCTCGGCGTGGACCTTATAATACGTGTAATCCTCGGCAACCGCACCTTCGTCGAGCTGCACGCTGCCGTTTGTGACGTCCACCCAGTAAAGCTCGGTGATCCGGTAGTTGGCGTCTTCGGGCACCTCGGCGGTGAAATCCAGCGGCTGGCCCACCTCGGGCGCGTCGATACCGAAGACGTAAACCTCGTCCACCTCGTCCGTAACGCGGATCACGGCGCTGTCCGTCTTTTTGTCCGGGCTGATCACCGCAATGGTGGCTTCGCCCAGCTTGCCGCCGAGCACCAGCTTGCCCTTTTCATTGAGCGTGGCGATTTCGGCGTCCGTAGTGGTAAAGGTAACGCCCTCCGCATAGCGGTTGCAGCCGTAGGTGGCGGAGGTGGGAGAATACTGCGCGTACAGATATTCGCCGTATTCCTCGCCCGGCTCGCCCGCCAGCATGTTGATCTCATGCAGACCGATCAGCTTTATGGAGGTGGCTTTGACGTCGTAATGGAAGAAGATCTCTTTATCCGCAGTATAGCCCTTGGCGGCGGATGCGCCTCCCCTTACCGCGCCGCGCCCGGAGGAGAGCGTAATGAACGCCGAAACCTTTACGTCGTGCGCGTTGATTTTCTGCCATACGTCGAGACCGAAATCCTGCGGATATTTCGCCGTGGGGATCTCGGAGGCTTTGGTTGCATTGAAGCCGCTGAAGGTTTTTTGCCTGCCGTTTGCGATATAGGTGACGGAGGTGACCGTTTCGCCCTTGGCAAGGTTACTGAGCTCCGTAAAGCGGATAACGGCGGGATCCGATTCGGAAATGTAATGGCTGCTCGTTGCCGAATACCAGATCCTGCTTTTTACAGGCTGGGGCGGGGGATCCTTGAGCTGTACGGGATGCGAATAGTACACCTGCACGTGGTCGAATTCCATGGGCCAGTAGGTGTTCACTACGGTCACCTTGCAGTAGATCTTCTGCCCGGCGAGCGATTCGGGGATATAGCAGGAATCCGTTCCCGTGGCGTAAGGCCGGTTGTTGACGGGATAGGGATCCTGCGAGGTATCTATTGAGAGCGTGCCGCGCGTGGTGGTCATCTGGTGCGTATAGGCGTGTATCATCTCGTCCGACCACTGCATGCTGTCCTCCGGCAGACCGTGCCACGTGTATTTGGAGGCGTTCGCGTCGTTCGGGTCCACGGTATTGCAGTACTGATGCCCGTCCGTGCGCACGTTCCAGTATTCGTAGGTATGCTGCGTTTTGCCGTCGTCGCAGTTCGTATAGATGTTATCCGTACCGGCGATCATGGTTTCCTTGCCCTTTGAATCCACAGCGTACCACTGATAGTAAACGTCGAAGATCTTGCGTGCCAGATAGTCCGTTTTTCCCGCCATGCCGTTTACGATCTTCACGGCTGCGTATTTGCCGGGCTCGGGCGGGGTTTCCCACTGAAGGGCGGTGTAATCCACGTCCTTCACCTTGCCGCCGAGATCCTTCAGTTCGTTCACGGAATAGCACTTGAACAGAATGCTGCTGGTGGCCGTGGCCACGGGCAGCCGGGTGCCGTAGCCGCCCGCAAGGGGCCGGTCGCCGGTGTTATAGTAATGATGCAGGTCGAAGCTGAGATGCTCCTCCATGTTGAGCACGATGCGGTACATCTCGCCCGTTTTAAAGCCGGTGAAGCCCGAAACGGTCTTCTTCATGTGCTCCTCAAGCCGCTTCAGGGTGATGCGGCACTGCATGGTGTCGGTATCCACGCCGAACACCAGCTCACACAAAGGCACGTCGGAGCCGTAGGCCGCGCTTTCGGAAATATTATTGCGGGTGAGGGGATCCACCCGGTAAATACGGTAGGTAAACCATTTGACGTCGGATAAAATATTATAGTTCTGCGCGTAATACTTTACGGTGGAGGGATCCAGCGCGGCGCGGCGGGTCTCCCACTTTTTGTTATCGCACTGCGCCTGGCTCGTGATCATCTCGGTATTTCCGTCCTTGGTGCGGCCGGTCATGAGCGCATCGAAATACACGCTGGCGCCGGGCCGTCCGCCGTCCGTGGTGGTGGGCACCGGGTAATACCAGATATCGGAATTTTCGATCCCCTCGCCGGAGGAGTTCTTCGCCTTCAGCTCCGGCATTACGTAATAGGTGCCGGTGGCAACGGAATCCAGCGGATAGGAGAACACGGTCTCCGTCTGGTTCAGGGGCGCGGCGCGGTCGTTGCCGTCCTCGCTGGTCCAGCCCGTGGAGGTATCGCCCTTCTTATCGTCCGAGATCACGCTCACCAGCTTGAAGGAGTGCGTGGTGTTGGTATCGTTATCGTTGGGATGCACCTCGATATACTGTTTGTACCTGAGCTCCAGATCGCTGCAGAACAGGCGGTGGTGGTATACCTTTTCGCCGGCCTCTTTGGTTTCGTCCAGTAAGATCAGGTTGCCGTCGCCGTATTTATCCACCACCTGAATGCGGCCGTCCTTGATCATATCCTCGCCCAGCGATTCCACGCCCAGGCCGAAGCCGCCGGGCGTGCCGGGGAATTTGGTGAAATGCTGGTCGTCGTTCGTTTTGGTGGATACCATCATCAGCTCGTAATAGTTGCGGAAGGTACCGCCGCGCACCGTTACGTTTCTGGTGCTGATCGGCACGCCGTCCACGTTGTGCAGTACGCGCAGCTTGTTGGTTTCCGATTCGCTCAGGGCGATCTCGTTGATCGCGCGGGAGCCGCTGTCCAGCGCGGTGACCTGCTGCGTCGTCTGGGTGGAGTCGTCCGCGCGCACGAAGTGGAAAATATCCGCGCCGGCGTAGCCCTCAAAGGTGCCGCCGTAAATATAGGCCTGCCCGCCGAGGTACTTTCCGGTTTTTTGGTTTACAGTAAGGCTGTCGTTATTGCCGTACAGCGCCATGGTGACCTCCACAACGGCGTCGCGCGTGTTGGGCGTGGAGCCGTACCCCTTAAAGGTGCCGCCGTAGCAGATGAACGTGCCCTCAGTGCCCAGATGCACCGGTGTGCCCAATATGGCTTCGGTCACGCGGGAGCCGTAGTCCGTGCCGATCATGTCCTTGATGCTGTCCACAAGGTTGAATACGCCGTTGGTGATCTTGCCGATGGTGCTCTGGTTGAGCACGCTTTCGGTCACATCCTTGCGCGCTTGCGCCATCTGCGTGTTTTCCTTTTTTGCGGTGCCCTGGCCGTTACCCTCCCTGGCGCCGTCGGACTTTTCCCCTACGGTTTTGGCGCGGGAGCTTTCGCCCGAAGCGGAATCCGCCAACGCCTCTGCGGGCGCGCCGGAGCCGTTTTTCTTTTTTGTGGAGGTAACGGTATCGGCCAGACCGTCGTCGTCCGGGTTATCCACGGCCGCCTGATTCTTGAAGCCCGCCACAAGGTCGTCCTTGGCGGAAACGGCCATATCGATGCCGGTGGCGAAGGAGGCAACGTTCACGCCCAGCTCCACAGCCTGCCCAATGGCGTTTTTGAGCTTGCTCCACGAGAAATTCTTTTTCACCTGGGCCTTCTGCCGCCCGGCCTGATAGGTGCCGCCGTAGGTGATGAGCGTGCCCTCGGTCACCCAGAACAGGTCGCGCGTGGTGTATACCTCGATATCGTGCTCGAAGGGATAAATCATGCGGCCCGTGCAGGCGATATAGCCGGTGCCGGCGGCGTCCCCCTCCGTGCCCTTTTTGTTGGCGCGCCAGCGGGAGGAGTCCACGATGATCAGCGTGGCGCCGTTTGTGATCTCAAAAAGATGGTTGCGGTGGTATCTGACGCCCTTTGACTGATGATAGCCGGAATTGCTCATGTTGGAATCGTCCCGCATGGTGATGGAATAGCCGTTCAGGTCCAGCACCTTATCTTTCGTGATCACAATGGGATCGAAGGTATCCTTGCGGCATTGGTAATCGATATCCCCGGTAAGGCAGATATACTGGTCCACCCATACCGTGGATTCCAGCAGGGAGCGCAGATCGTTGGTGCCGCTCTCGGATGTGCGCCCCCGGATAGTGCTCGTATGCTTCCACAGAAAATGGTCCGATATGGTTTTGTAGTAGTTTTCGTCTACCGTTCTCGTTTGATAAGACGAATCGGCGAGTTTTGCGTCCTGCAGGGAGCCTGTGGAGGCGGCGTTGTAATCCACCTCCAGACTTTGCCCGCCTGCGGCAAGAGATGTCAGCTTGTTGCAGAGAGGTATAAGGCCTTCGGCAGGCCCGGCTGAAAACAGCATAAACAGTGTTAAAAGGATACAGAGGGTGCGTTTTAACGTTTTCATCTTCATAATCCTCCTTCATAATCATTTGATACAGTAATATTTTAGCATAATTATTGGCATTTGTCTATCGGTTGGCACCGTCTTTTTTATGAATAAACAACAAAATCATATAAAAAATTGTAAAAATTTCATAAATAATTACAGCGGAAGGGCACTGAAGTGTGACCCCGCCGTTTCTTCAGCATAACAAAAAGCGCCATGGCTGATCTGTTTTCTCTCATCAGAAATACCAAATAATAACAATAAACAATGAAAATATAAATAATGGAAAAAAATAACAAATATTATTCAAAACCTCTTGAAATCTGCAAAAAGAAATGGTATAATATGGCAAAACCGTGCTAAACACAGTTTTTCTGATTTTTTTGAAGAAAAAGTGAATAAGGTACTGTTTTCGGTGTCGTTTCGGAAATGTATGGGCTGAATACTTTACGAAAAGAGGAAAAAACAATGCAAACACAGAAAAAAGTACTGATCGCGGAAGAGAGCGGCGATTTTCTGAAGAAGACCGTGTCATCCTTTCGCACCTATGGGTTTGAGTGCGTCACCGTAGCGCGAGACGGCGCGGAGGTTGCAAAGGCGTTGGAGGCCGCGTCGCCGGATATCTTTGTAACAACAGCCTTTCTTGCCCGGTATGACGCGATCGAGCTGCTCAGAAGGATCCCCTCGATGCGGCTGAAAAAGCGCCCCGTCACCGTGGTGCTTCTGGGCGCGGAGAACGCGGTTCTGGAGCAGCAGCTGCTCGACGCGGGCGCGGACTATTACTTTATAAAACCGGTAGACGTTTCGTTTATGACGGAACGCATCGCGGGGCTCACCGGCGCGCTCGGCAAAGAAAACGGTACCGTGGTGCGACTGGGCGGCAGAAACGATACGGATCTTGAGATCGTGGTATCCGATATCATGCACGAGCTCGGCGTGCCCGCGCATATCAAGGGCTATCAGTATCTGCGCGAGGCGATCCTGCTGACGGTGAACTCGCCGGATATGATGAATTCCGTCACCAAGGTGCTGTATCCCACGGTCGCCAAAACCTTCAACACTACGGCTTCCCGTGTGGAGCGCGCGATCCGCCACGCAATCGAAGTGGCGTGGGACAGGGGAGATATCGACGTGCTGAGCTCCTATTTCGGCTACACGATCCAGAACTCCCGCGGCAAACCCACCAATTCGGAGTTTATCGCGATGATCTCCGATAAGCTGCGCCTGAAGCGCAAAAAGATCTCGTGAACATCAAAAAAAGACCGGCGGCAGGAAACATTCCTGTCGCCGGAACCGTTATTATAGTTTGGTTCAGAACATCTTGATATACGCGTCTCTCTCCGCGCCGACCGATACGTATTCGATGGGGCAGTCAACCGCCTGTTCGATGTATTTTACGTATTTCTGCGCGTTTACGGGCAGATCTGCAAAGGTGCGGCAGCCGGAGATATCGCATTTCCAGCCGTCGAAGTATTCATACACGGGCTTCGCTTCGGTCAGCTTTTTGCCCATGGGGAAACGATCGAGCCGTTCGCCCTCATATTCATAGCCCACGCATACCGGGATCTTATCAAGATAAGAGAGCACGTCCAGTTTCGTCAGAGCGAGGCTGGTGGCGCCCTGCGTTTCCACGCCGTAACGCGAGGCGATCACGTCAAATCCGCCTACACGGCGCGGTCTGCCGGTGGCGGCGCCGTATTCGCCGCCGGCCTCGCGGAGCTCGTCGCCCTCTTTGCCGAAGAGCTCGCAGGTGAACGGGCCTTCGCCCACGCAGCTTGAATACGCCTTGATGATGCCGATGGTGTTGTCCACCTTCATGCCGGGCACGCCCGCGCCGATGGGCGCGTAGGCGCTGATGTTGGAGGATGAGGACGTATAGGGGAAGATGCCGTAATCGATGTCTCTCAGCGCGCCGAGCTGCGCCTCGAACATGATTTTTTTGCCCTCCTTCGCCGCGTTCTGCAGCAGCTCTGTGGTGTCGCAGATGTAATCTTTGAACGCCATGCCGTATTTCATCAGCCAGTCGAGCATATCCTTCGTTTTGATCGGCTCGTGCCCGTAGCCGTTGGCGATGGTCAGGTTTTTCCATTCCACGATGCCGTCGAGCTTTTCTTCAAGGATCTCGGGGGTGAGCAGGTCGCCCATGCGGATCGTCTTTTTATAGAATTTGTCGGCGTATACCGGCGCGATGCCGCGTCTGGTGGAGCCGAATTTTTTATCCGCGAGGCGTTCTTCCTCGAGGATGTCGAGCAGCTTATGGTAGGGCATGCAGATCGTGGCCTTGTCGCTGATCTTCAGGTGGTCCGGGTCAACGGTGATGCCGCCGTCTCTGAGGCGCTGCGCCTCGTTATACAGGTGCTCAACATCGATCACCATGCCTACGCCCATCACGTTCACGGTCTCGTCGCGCAGGATGCCGCTGGGCAAAAGGTTCAAAATGAACTTGCCGCGTTCGTTTACCACGGTATGGCCGGCGTTGTTGCCGCCCTGATAGCGCACGACCACGTCGTACTGCTGCGAGAGCAGGTCCACCATGCGGCCTTTGCCCTCGTCGCCCCAGTTGATACCAACAATTGCAGTTAACATTTATATGCCTTCTTTCTGTAATTATACGCTTATTGTAACGTCCACGCCCAGCAGCGCCTTTTCATGTTTCAGCACGGGATATACGCATTCTTCAAGAAATTCCGCCGTCTGCTCCGGCGCTCTGCCTACGAATTTGCGCACGTCCAGAACGCGGTCAAGGTCTTCCTGCGTGAGCATGAAACGCGGGTCGTTCAGCATCAGCTCTAAAAGGTTGTTGTCTTCACCGCTCAGCTTGATGCGCTTTGCCACGTCCACCGAATACCGGCGGATCGCCTCGTGCATATCCTGCCGGTCGGCGCCGCGCTTGGCGCAGTCCATGAGGATGTTCTCGGTGGCGATGAAGGGAAGCTCTTCCTTCAGGTGGCGTTCCATCATCTTCGGATAAACCGTGCCGTTTGTGATGACGTTGATATACAGCGAAAGGATCGAATCCACCGCCAGAAACGCCTCGGGGATCGAAATGCGGCGGTTCGCGGAATCGTCCAGCGTGCGCTCGAACCACTGCGTTGCGGCGGTGATCGCCGGGTTCAGCACGTCGCACATCACATAGCGCGAAAGGGAGGCGATACGCTCGCTGCGCATCGGGTTGCGTTTGTACGCCATGGCGGAAGAGCCGATCTGCTTCGATTCAAACGGCTCGTCGAACTCCTTTAAGTGAGAGAGCAGGCGGATGTCGTTTGAAAATTTCGCGGCGCTCTGGGCGATGCCGCACAGCACGGAAAGCACGTTGTAATCCACCTTGCGCGTGTAGGTCTGCCCCGAGACCGCCATGCAGGCGTCAAAATCCATATCCTTTGCGATCAGCGTTTCCAGCCGTTTTACCTTTTCGTGGTCGCCGCCGAACAGCTCCAGAAAGCTCGCGCCGGTGCCTGTGGTGCCCTTGCACCCGAGAAGCTTCAGATTGTCGAGCTGAAAATCGAGCGCGTCGAGATCCATCAGCAGGTCCTGGATCCAGAGCGTGGCGCGTTTGCCGACGGTCGTGGGCTGCGCGGCCTGAAAATGGGTATATGCAAGGGTAGGAGTATCTTTCCACTGCTCCGCAAAGTCGGACACGGCCTTTACCGTGTTCACCAGCAGCTTTTTCACGCGCCGCAGGCCTTCGCGCATCACGATGATATCGGTATTGTCGCCCACGTAGCAGGAGGTTGCCCCGAGGTGGATAATGGGCCTTGCCGTGGGGCACACGTCGCCGAACGCGTGCACGTGCGCCATTACGTCGTGGCGGAGCTGACGCTCGTAAGCGGCGGCTGCTTCGTAGTCGATATCCTCCAGATGCGCCTCCATTTCGGAGATCTGCGCGTCCGTGATCTCAATGCCGAGCTCTTTTTCGGCTTTCGCAAGCGCCGTCCACAGCCTGCGCCATGTGGAAAACTTATGGTCGTCGCTGAAGATGAATTTCATCTCGCTGCTCGCGTATCTCACGCAAAGCGGGTTTTCATACGTGTTCCTCATATGTTACACCTCACTGTTTCCTGAAAAAACAAACATTATTGTAGCAAAACGGCGTGCAATTGTCAATGAAATACGTGATTTCGATATTTACTTTTTTTGATTTTTATGGTATTATTCTTTTTTGCAGACCGAGAATAAACAGGAGAAACGAAAATGGACGAGAAAATGGATCTTACAGAACAGAAGATCGCTTCGCACGAGGTGTTCAGCGGCGTGCTGCTGCATGTGTTCAGCGACGATATCCGCCTGCCCGACGGGGGCGCGGCGGTCAGGGAATATATCAGGCATCCCGGGGCTGCGTGCGTCGTTCCTGTAACGGAAGACGGCGACGTGATCATGGTGCGCCAGTTCCGCTATCCCTTCGGCCGCGTGCTGCTTGAGGTGCCCGCGGGCAAGCTGGATTCCGCATCGGAAGACCCGAAAGACGCCGCTCTGCGCGAGCTGCGGGAAGAGACCGGCGCCGCGGCGGCCGAGGTGATCGATCTCGGCACGTATTATCCCACCTGCGCGTATTCCGACGAAGTGATCGGCATGTATCTCGCCTCGGGGCTGACGTTCGGCGATACGCATCCCGACGCGGATGAGTTTCTGAACGTGGAAAAGATCCCCCTTGAAACGCTGATCGGCATGGTCATGGCGGGCGAGATCCCGGACGGCAAGACCCAGACCGCCCTTCTGAAGGCGTATTATTATCTGAAGAACGCCGAAAACGCCTGACGCGTTCAGCATTATTTAAGTCACCGCGGCTACAATGATGCCGTAAAGCGAAAAGGAGGTACCTGCGATGCAGATTCTGGTTGTTGAAGACGAAAAAAGGCTTGCCGAAGCGCTGCAGCAGATCCTGAGCGAAAAAAAATATATGGTGGATCTGGCGTTTGACGGCGCCGACGGGTTCGATATGGCAGTGAGCGGGATCTACGATATCATTATACTGGACGTGATGCTGCCCAAGATGAACGGCCTGCAGGTGGCGCAGAAGCTCAGAAAAGAGAAGATCTCCACGCCGATTTTGATGCTCACCGCGAAGGATCAGATCTCCGACAAGGTCACCGGGCTCGACGCCGGCGCGGACGACTACATGACCAAGCCGTTTTCTCCGGACGAGCTGTTTGCCCGTGTGCGCGCCCTTACCCGGCGGCAGGGGGAAGTGGTGCTGGAGGAGCTTGCTTACGGTACGCTGGTGCTCAATCTCTCTACCTGCGATCTTTCCAACGGCAATAAGAGCGTGCACCTCAACTATAAAGAGTTTGAGATCATGAAGATCCTGCTGCAGAACCCGCAGACCGTAACGCCGAAGGACGACCTGATCGTTAAGGTGTGGGGGTACGATTCCAACGCAGTGGATAACAACGTGGAGGTTTATATCTCTTTCCTTCGCAAGAAGCTCGAATTCATCAAGGCCGACGTGGAGATCGTTTCTCTGCGCAAGGTCGGTTACCGGCTTGAAATGAAGCCGGATAAAAATAAGGAAGGATAATTCAGGCGCAACGGCTTTCTCAGACCCGCCGCAAACCGCGCCGCAAATAAGCATATGATCAAAAAACTGCGGAACCGTTTCGTCCGCCTCTCAATGGTTCTGATCTCCATCGTGCTCATTCTGTTCTTTCTGATGATGACGGGCATCGTGTACAATGAGATCAACACCGGCGTGCAGAATACGCTGAAATACTATTCTTCCGAAAATCTTTTCAACCGTTTCTTTGTGCTCGGCAAAACCGTAGACGACGCCACAAGCTATGCCATCGACCCTGCCACCATCTGTGTGGTCGGGGTAAACGAGTATAATGAGATCTCCATGCTCGACAGCGGCGGCGGCGTGATGGACGCGGACGTGCTGGGGTTCAGCGTGGATTATGCGATGCAGAACGATTCCGAATTCGGCATCGTTCCGAGATACCGGCTGCTGTATTACAAGAACCGCATCGGCCCCGGCTATCGGATCGCTTTCGCCGATTCCACGCGGTATTTCGTGAACCTGAAAGATATGCTTTTTGCGGCAGGCGTTCTTTTCCTCGCAACGCTTCTGGTGCTGTATATCATTTATCGCCAGATGGCGAAGATCTTTATCAAACCGGTGGAAAAGGCGTGGACGCAGCAGCAGAACTTCATTGCGGACGCGTCGCATGAGCTGAAAACGCCGCTCACCGTGATACTGGCAAACTGCGATATATTGCTGTCACATCCCACGCAGACCGTGGACGATCAGATCAAATGGGTGGAGAGCACCAATGAGGAAGCCTCCCACATGAAAGAGCTGGTCAATAAGATGCTGTTCCTCGCAAAGAATGAGGCGATGCGGCCGCAGCAGATCTACGATATGCTCAACCTTTCCGATCTTGTTACCAAGGTGATGCTGCAGTTCGAGCCCGTGGCGTTTGAGGCCGGTGTGGAGATCGCTTCGCAGATCGAGCCGGATATCGAGATCCGCGCGGACGGCACCGCGGTGAACCAGATCATCCATATCCTTGTGGATAACGCCGTTAAGTACGCCGGCATCGGCGGAAACGTGCAGGTGACCCTGAAAAAAACGAAGACGCACGTTATTCTCAGCACGCACAACAGCGGCGCCCCGATCCCCGCGGAAGACCTCCCGCACATCTTCGAGCGGTTCTACCGGTCCGATAAGGCGCGCACCTCCGGCTCCGGATACGGCCTGGGTCTTGCCATCTGCAAATCGCTTGCCGAGCAGCAGCATGCCGATATTTCAGTTGCCAGCGACGCGGAGCACGGCACCGAGTTTACCGTGAGATTCTCGAAGCCGCGCGGCAGAAAAAAAGTTTCGGAAAAATAAAAATATTGCTTGACAAATCGGGATATGTATATTATAATTCTCATCGTCCCGAATAAAGAGGAATAGTGTAACGGTTAGCACTGCAGACTCTGACTCTGCCTGTTGGGGTTCGAATCCCTATTCCTCTGCCAAAAAAACGAGCACTCTGTGAGTGCTCAGTTTTTTTGTTGCAGAGAAAGGGATTCGAACAAGGAGGGAGCACGCGGAGCGTGCGGAAGAAAACGCTCCGGGGGAGCGTTTCCGCCGACGTGGGCAAGGAGCGAAGCGACGCGAAAGGCGCGGCAGCGCCGGAAAAATCCCTATTCCTCTGCCAAAAGAAAAACCGCCAATCGGCGGTTTTTCTTTTGACAGAATGAAGTCGCCCGCAAGCGGGCTGATGAAGACACTTTCGCTAATGAAGAAATGAAGACGCGCTGACGCGCTAATGACTGAAATGGGCGACTTCGCTTCATCAGGCAACGCAGTTGCCGTCTTCATTAACGAGCGGAGCGAGTGACTTCATCAGGGCGAAGCCCGACTTCATTATTCAGTAAACCGCAACAGGTTTTTCTGAATGAAACCGAAGAATTAAAACCGAACCATGAATCATGGTTGCAAAACCGGAAGTTTTCCGATATAATAAAGCCGGTACCTGCACGTGAACCGACTCCACAGGGAAGAGGGCAAAACATGACCTGCGATAAAAAGACGTTGACTCTGCTATTCGAGAAGTATATCAAAAAGCTCCGGATCACACCGGCTTGGGATGTCAAGCTTGTGTTTGTGGAAGACCCGATGTGGCCGAAAACCGGGGATTTCAAAATCGACTGTGACGACAGAAAGGCTGTTTTACTGTTAAACATTGCCGCTCCGAAACAGGAAAACCTTGAAGAGGTCATCGTACACGAACTGATGCATATAAAAATGTATCCGTTGGATCAGGTCACGGAATCGCTGATCGCCAACTGCTTTGAAGAGGGATCGGCAGCCTGCGGTTTTGCATACCGGCAGTTCTTTACGGCGCTTGAGCAAACCGTTGAGGAATTGACAAAGTGCTTTTTGCTGGAGTTTGGCGAAAACAGGGATTTCTCATACGGAAGATGTGAGAACGCAGCGTCGTTCAACGATCTGTATGAAGAGCTGAACAGCATCAAATAAAGCTGTTGTTGCACGGTAGTACGAATCCGCCTCTCAAAAACGCAGACGTTTCTGTTCCCTCTGCGAAGAGAAGGCGGCGCAAATCGGGAAACAACGGTTTTTCTCAGCTATTGTCTTCTGAACCACCGATTATTGATAAATACTGATAAAAAAGGAGTTTTGGATGAAAAAACCATTTGTGTTTCTGCTCGTCGTGTTGATAGCCCTGTCTGCGGCAGCCTGCAGCGACAAAACCATACACGAAACCGATAACACCACAGAAACCGGTTCAGATGTAACCGATACCGCTGCGGCAGCCGACGGATCCGACTTCGCTACGGACGAAGACGGTTTTCCTGTGCTTGACGAGGCCTTGCTGGACCTCGACGGCGACGGCATACTTGAAGAATGCACGATGGCGCACGGCCCCACTTCAGGCGTCTTTACGCTTGTGATCACCGCGTCCGTGAACGGAACGGTCAAATTCAAAAACACGTTTCTTCTTCATAATGCCGGCGTATCCTTCGGCGAGAAGGACGGCGTTCCGCAGGTCGTTATGGAGAAAACGGATTATCAAACAGGTAAAGAATCTGTGGAGTATCATCGTTTATCCGTAGACGGCGGGCGCATCGTTATCGACGGTCTTGATCCGGCGTATGAACACTATTGGGGAGACGCCGAATGGAATTACGGTTTCGCTGATCCCGGCTGATGAGCGGTATAAGAATCATTGATATGTGAAAGGAAGCTTATGTTATCGGAACATAAGGCAATCCTGATACCAGAAATGCCGGAGGGAATTCGTTCCCTTCGGTTTTGTTTATGCCAAAAAACAGCGGCAGGTTCGTGCCCGCCGCCGAAAAGTGAATTATTTTTTGTCAAAGGAAGGGTTGAACGCGTAGAAATTCTTGCTGTTCAGCCGGTCGGTGGCAAGGCGCAGGCCTTCGCCGAAGCGCTGGTAGTGCACGACCTCTCTTGCCCGCAGGAACTTGATCGCGTCCGCCACGTCGGGATCGTCGGTGAACCGCAGAATGTTGTCGTAGGTGGTACGCGCCTTCTGCTCTGCGGCAAGGTTTTCGTGCAGGTCGGTCAGCACGTCGCCCTTGCTCTGCAGATACGCCGCCGTAAACGGCGCGCCGGAGGCAGCCACGGGATATACGCCGGTGGTATGGTCCACAAAGTACTTGTCGAACCCGGCCTTCTCGATCTCCTCCACGCTGAGGTTGCGGGTGAGCTGGTACACGATTGCGCCGATCATTTCAAGATGACCGAGCTCTTCGGTGCCGATATCGGTGAGCAGGCCCTTTAATTCCGCCCAGGGCATCGCGAAACGCTGCGAAAGATAGCGCAGGGAAGCGCCGAGCTCGCCGTCGGGGCCGCCGTATTGTGTGATTATGATCTGCGCCAGCTTCGGGTTCGGTCGGGTGATCTTTACGGGGTACTGCAGTTTTTTCTCATAGGTCCACATGCGTCAGTCGCCTCCTTCGATGTCCCACGGCCAGGGATTTTTGAGCCAGTCCACGCCTTCGCCCACGATGGGGGTCAGCGGACCGTATTTGCTTTCGTATTCATCACGCAGTTTCCGGAGCTTTGCTTCATATTGCTCGTGCAGAGCGATGGCCTCAAGATCGGTGGGGTGGGTATTCAGGTAAAGATGCAGCTCCCACAGCGCAAACTGCACGGCGGAAAGGCTGCGCATCAGTTTTTCTCGTTTGTTCATCTGATCGCGCCCCTTAAGAAGGGTTTGTTCAGATCGATAAACAGCGATCCGGTGCAGAGCGCCTGCTCGTCGCCGTAGCGGGCCGTATCCGTCTGGAACGGCACGTAAGCCATGGTCACGGCGGCGTCGGCGGGCAGCGCGGGAATGCCGTCAAAAAAAGAACCGGAACGAACGGGCGTCATTCCGGCAGTATTTTCGCTCATGGATTTTTCCTCCCGGAATATAATGATTGAGAATTGCTTCTCACGGGCATCTTATGCAGATACAGACAAAGTGTGCGCGGGAGGGAACGTGACAGGTTCAAACCGCGCGACAAACTGTAATTTGTTGTTTACACCGCTTTGCAGTTATGCTATATTATTACTATAGAATTTTAAGAAGGTGTTATATATGGAAAGGCCTTTTTTGCTTTCCGATTCTCTGATGTGTATGGATCCGCTGCGCGTGGGCGAGCAGCTCGCGGTGCTGGATAAATACATGGACTGCCACCATGCCGACGTGATGGACGGGCATTTCTGCCCGAATCTGATGCTCGGCACGGATTTTATCAAAGCCGTATGCTGTGCAGCGCGGAAGCCTGTGGACGTGCATCTGATGACCGAGCGCCCGCAGGACTGGATCGAAGTGTTTGCCGACGCCGGCGCGGCGATGATCTCCGTACACGCCGAAACGATACAGCGCGGCGCCTTCCGGCTGTTCCGCGAGATCCGAGAGCGCGGCTGCAAGGTGGGTCTGGTTTTGAATCCCTTTACGCCTTTTGACGCGGCGCAGTGCGTGATCGACGAGATCGACCGCCTTACGGTGATGACGGTGGATCCCGGTTACGCCGGGCAGCCGCTGATCCCGCAAACGGTAAAGAAGATCCGGCAGGCGGCGGACTTCAAGCGGCGCACCGGCGCGCGGTTCGAGATCCAGATCGACGGCTGCTGCAATAAAAACACCTACGCCCTGTACAGGGGCGCAGGCGCTGAAATGCTTGTGATGGGCTCCGGGCTGTTCGGCCTTTCAAAAGACCTCGAAACCGCGGTAAGCATGGCTTTGGAGCAGCAACAAGAAGCGATTATAGATGAAAAATGAAATTCCGCATTCCGAATTCCGAATTCCGAATTATCTCCGCTCTCCGCTCTGAAAACTACCAGTCAAATCTCACCGTTTCCCCGTCGATCTCCCATACGGCGGGGATTTTTGTATGCATCCAGTCCAGGGGCCGGATCGTATGTTTCACCTGTGCGGCGCGGTAAGCGGCACTGATATCCTTTTTCTGTCCGTCGGTCGTTTCGCAGCAGGAGAGGAACAGAGCGGTATTGCTCCTGCTCAGCAGCTCCATCCATTGCCGGTTCTTCTCCCACGGGATATTGTCTTTCAGCATGCCTACGCAGTCGGCGTCCACCGTATAAAACGCGCCGTTCTGCGCGAGGCGGAACGCCAGTGTGTTCACGCCCATTTTCAGGGTGCGCGCCCATTCCCTGCCGCTGGTGTCGTCGCCGGTACGGTTCAGTTCCACCAGCCCGGCGCACAGGTGCGATACCGTATTGCAGCCGATCACGGTCATATCGCCTGCGGCTTCACGGATCGTGCGGTAGAGGCCGAGCACGATCTCCGCGCTTGTTTTCGTGCGGTCGTAAAAATGCCAGCCCGTTTCATTCGTGATCGTGTCGCCCAGGTTGCTGCCCCAGTCGCCGAACAGGTCGCAGGTGGAGTAGTCGTGCTTTAACAGGCGGTACCCCCAGCTTCGGATGCGGGCGATATCTTCCCGGAGCATGTTCAGTACTTCGGGGTGAGACGGGTCAAGAAACGTGCGCTCGCCGCGCGCCAGCTTCCATTCCTCCGGGATCCCCGGCTGCTGCGTACAGAGCGGGCGGAACCATATTCCCGGTATCGCTCCCGTTTCACGGATGCGATCGCATACGGCTTTCATGTCGCCGAATTTTTCGTTGCCGCGCCACGGGCCCGCGGTGTCCCCCTGCTCCCAGCCGTCGTCAACCACCATATAGGGCACGCCGCCGCAGCCTTCGGCAAGCTCTGCCTGCAGACGCGCGTCGGATACGACGCTGTTCGCCGAATTGCCGCCGTAGGCGTAATACCAGTCGTTGCCGCCGAACACAGGACCCTCCGGCAAACGGGGCGCGGGGCACATGGCGCGGCAAAAATCGCAAAGGCAGTCGAACGGCTCCGTGTTTTCATACGTTTTACAGATAAAAGTGCAGAGCGTCAGCTCGCGTCCGTTCAATTCCACGCCGGCCGCGCCGTTGCGGCAATCGACCATCGCGCGGATCCCGTCCGGCGAGAAGCGGAAGCTCACGAACGCGTTCGGCTGGGTCGCCACGCCGAAGCAGAGCGTTTCGGTATTATTCGTTGCCATAAAGTACCACGGCATGGCGCGGTCGTTGACTTCGAGCGGGAGAAACCGCAGGTCGCCGTAGCTGCGTTCCCACGCGTCGCCCAGCACCAGCGCGCCGGGCGCGGTTTCGACGGGCCAGAATACCGTAACAAAGCAGGGGCGGCTTTTCTCCGCCCGCAGACGCAGCTCCATTTTGTTGCCGTTTACCGCCGTAAATACCGCAGCGTCGGCGTCGCCGTTTTCGCACTGTAAAGAGATCTCGGGCGCGGAAAAATCGAATTCTGAGAGCATCATACGCTTTCTCCTTCCTTTTTTCTGTAAATATCATAACAATTCCGCCCTGTTTTTTCAAGGATGGAATTGCATTATCCGCAAAAAAGCGGTATAATGTGAAAAAACGCAGGAGAGAAACTATGAAAATACCCTCGGTCATTCTCGATTACGCCGATAAGCTGGAGGCCAACACCGCAAAAAAATACCCCGCGCTGGCGGGGCTGGCGAAGCAGTGCTACCTCAACACCATCGAAACCACGGTAAAGCAATGTGAAAACGGCGACTGGTTCGTGATCACCGGCGATATCCCCGCCCTCTGGCTGCGGGACAGCGCCGCCCAGCTTCGCCCCTATATGCCGCTGTGCGCGAAGAGCAAAGAACTGCGCGAGATCATCCGGGGCGTGATACGCCGCCATGCGTTTTATATCGGCGTCGACCCTTACGCCAACGCTTTCAACGAGACGGCTTCAGGCCGCGGCCATAAAAAAGACGAGACCGATTTCGATTCCGATTATATCTGGGAGCGCAAGTACGAGACCGATTCCCTCTGCGCCTCCGTATACCTGCTGGCGGATTATTACGACAATACCCACGACCCCGCCGTGCTCACGGATGAAGTGCATACGATGCTGCAGAAGATCATCGATACGCTTGTTACCGAGCAGAACCACGACCCGCTTTCAAAATACTTTTTCCGCCGCATGAATTGCCCCGAAACCGATACGATGCCGAACGGCGGCAAGGGCAACCCCGTGGGGTATACGGGCATGACGTGGTCCGGCTTTCGTCCGTCGGACGACCGCTGCTATTATAACTACCTGATCCCGGCGAATATGATGGCGGTGGTGGCGGCAAAACGCGCGGCAAAGCTTCTTGAAGCAGGCTGGAACGACGCCGTCTATACGGAAAAGGCGGCGCGCCTCGCGCTTGATATCGACGCCGGCATCCGTAACTTCGGCACCGTGGTACACGAAAAATACGGCAAGATCTACGCTTACGAAACGGACGGCCTCGGCAATTACGTGCTGATGGACGACGCGAATTCCCCGAGCCTTCTCTCGATGCCCTACCTCGGCTACTGCGATAAAGACGACGAGATCTATCAGAACACCCGCCGGTTCATTCTTTCAAAAGAGAATCCCTATTATTTCTCCGGCAGCGTTTCGCACGGCGTCGGCAGCCCGCATACGGGAAAAGATAAGATCTGGCACATCTCTGTTATCATGCAGATCCTCACGTCCTCAGACGAAGCCGAGATCGCGGACTGCGTGAATATGCTGGCAACCACCCACGCGGGCACGAATTATATGCACGAATCCTTCAATAAGGACGATCCCGCCGATTATACGCGCAGCTGGTTCGCCTGGGCAAATTCCCTGTTCGCGCAGATGCTGATGCGTGAAGTAATGTAAAAATAATCTCACCGAAAGGAGTTTTATTATGGTAACCAAAACGATTCACGAGCACCGCGATCAGATGCGGGGCGGCAAGGGCAGCGCGGAGATGTATCACGTCATCCCGAAGGATTCCTCCTCCGATACCGTGCGTCTGTTCAGCAATATCGTGCTGAATCCGCTTTCCTCCATCGGCAGGCATCAGCACGTAGGGGAGACCGAGCCCTTCTATATCATATCCGGCGAGGGGCTGTTTCAGGTGAACGACGAGCCCGCGGTCAAGATCGGCCCCGGCGACGTATGTATGATCGAGCCCGGCGATTATCACACCATCGAGAATACCAGCGCCACAGAGCAGCTCAGCATCATGGCGCTGATCTATAAGAAATAAGCGTGCGGGTACAAAATGGAATTTGTCGCTCGATTCGACAAATTCCAATGAAATGAATAATTAAAAATTAACAATTAACAATTGATGAAGGGCTCCGCCCTTACCCGATTATACTCATCGGATAAGCAGATTTATCTTCTTCTATAAAGCTTTTTTGTATAATCAAAACGCGCAGCGTTTTCCGAAATTGTTAATTGTTCATCGTTAATTGTTAATCAAACAGAGCGCTAAACTGAAATTTAACTGTGCCTTACAGCTCTGCGCATTCCCTCATCGCCGCCGCTATCAGGGGCGCGTTCGTTCTGTAGATCTCATCAAACTGCTTTACCGGCAACGGGTTCGTACCGCTGCCGGTTTCCACTGTGTAGCCCGGGCGGTTATACTGCGCGATGAACCAGTCCTTATACCCTGCGTAGGATGAATCCTCCGGCGTCGGCTCAAGCGGGTACCCGCTTGCCTCGCTCAGTATTTCGCCGACGGAAAAGCTTTGCGGCGGCAGATAATCCTGATATTTCCAGTAGATGATATTTCCCTGCGAGTGATAAGCAAGTATCATCTTCGGCGGATACGCGTTCGTGAATTCATAGAGCGCTCTCGCTTCCGGCGCGGTGAGCGGCGCGTCGCCCACGTAGTCCCGCGGGGCGGGGGAGTCGAACCCCTGCGCGAATTTGATATCCCTCGCTTTTTCCCATCCGGCAGGGAATTGCAGGTTCAGGTCCACGCCCTCAACGTTTGCCTTCCACCCCTCGGGGAACGGCACGGCAGGGTAGTTCTGCGCGATGCGTACGGCCCTGTCAAATGCCGCGCCGCCTTTGAGCGCTCCCGTAACAAGGTCGAGGCCGTCGGGGTTGAGCATGGGCAGAAAATACACTTTCGTATTCCGGTAGAGGGCGGCTGCGTCTTCGCCCGCGATCTCTCGGCCTGTGATCACCGCCTGCAGCCAGTCTTCCAGAAAGGTGAGCGTGACCGGGATGTTCAGCCACTCGTTCGCGTGGATCCCCGCGCTTATCAGCAGCGCGTTTTTGCCTTCGCCCGCACGCAGAAGTGGGATCTCTGTGCCCAGAACGCTCCGCCCGATCGACGATACTTCCGTAAACGGGTAGCGCGCCCGCAGACCGTCGATCACAAGACCGACCAGTTCGGCGCAGTATGAAACGTTATCCGGCGTTACCTGATATCCCAGCGGCACGGTCAGCTTCTGCCCGGGCTGCAGCGTTAACGGATCGAGATCCGGGTTTGCGGCCAGCAGCGACGATACCGGCGCGCCGTAACGCACGGCGAGGCCCCAGAACGTATCTCCCGGCTGTACGGTTTTTATAAAGTATCCTTTCACAAAACGGAAAAGCTTTTCCCTTGTCGCTTCATCCGCCATGCCGGTGGGCGGCAGGCCGAACGCGTTCTGGAACCGCAGCAGCGCGTCCTCCGTGCGCGGTCCGAAAAAGCCGTCCGGCGGACCTGAAAGAAAGCCCGCGCGGTACAGCGCGAGCTGCACGGTCTCGGTAAGGGCGCCCGTATCGCCCCGTCCAATGGTTTTCATCAAGAACACCTTCCCCGAAGAATCAGTTGCGGCCGTACGTTTACGGCCCTCTTTCATATTCTATGAAAAATTTTCGGTTTTCATGTGACGAAACCGGCGCAAAAAGCGTCATATAAGGTGAAGGACCTTCTTGAAACCCCGGGACCCGGAAATGTCTTACCCGTTTCCGCGTCCGTCCCCATATGAGGAAAATGAAATGGAAGATAAAGACATCATCGAGCTGTACATCCTGCGCGACGAACGCGCCGTGAAAGAGAGCGGCAAAAAGTACGGGCGGCTTTGCCAAGGCGTCGCCATGCGTATTTTGGGTAACCGGGAGGATGCCCGGGAAACGGAAAACGATACCTACCTGCGCGCGTGGAATACGATCCCGCCCACGGAGCCGAAGTCCCTCGGCGCGTATCTCGCGGCGATCTGCAGGCGGCTGTCCATAGACCGGCTCCGTTCTGAAAAGCGCAAAAAGCGCGGAGCGGGGGAGTATACCGCCTCGCTGGACGAGCTGGACGCCGCCGTTTCGGATCTGCCCGATCCCGCGGACGCCGCCGCGCTGAAGGACGCGCTGAAACGCTTTCTCGCGGCGCTGCCCGAAGAAAGCCGCGATATCTTTTTAAAACGGTACTGGTGGTTTTTGAGCGTGAAGGAGATCGCGCGCCGGTATGATATGAGCGAAAGCGCTGTGAAAATGCAGCTCGCGCGTATGAGAAACAAGCTGCGAGACGATCTGAAAGGAGAGATGTAGTATGAAAGGCAAAGACGTGATCGACGCCCTCGGAAAAGTTGATGAAAACTATGTGCTCGAGAGCGCTCCGAAGAAGAAAAAGAACAAAAAGAAAGCATGGCTCGCCGCCGTGGCAGCGGCGCTTGTCGTGGCCATTGTCGTCGGCGTGGCGCTGCGGGGCGGCAGCCCCATGGATATCAGCCCCGTGCCGGGCGGCGTAAAGGCCTTTGCCGTGGCCGCGCCCGATTATCCCGAGAGCGTGCCGTACCCGGCGAGCGAACTCGGCAGCGGCGCTGACAAATGGTTTGAACAGCGTCAGGAGCGCCTTTCCTGCCGCTTTGCGGGCGACGATTATAAGGCGTTTATGGACCGCAGCGCCGCCTTGCTGCTTGGAACAAGGCAGGAGAACACCGTGTATTCCCCGGTGAGCGTTTTCCTCGCCGCGGCGATGCTTGCCGAGCTCACAGACGGCAATACCCGCGCTCAGCTCCTGGACGCTTTGGGCGCGCAAAGCCTTGACGCGCTGCGCGAAGCAGCCGGCCGCGTTTGGAACGCCAACTTCAGCAACGACGGCGCCGTCGCCAGCATTCTGGGCGGTTCCGTATGGCTCAACGATAAGATAAAATATAACAAAGACGTGCTTGATACGCTTGCCTGCAGCTATTTCGCGTCTTCCTTCTCGGGTGATTTCGCAAAGAAAAAGTATACCGACGCCATGCGCGCATGGATCGACGAGCAGACCGGCAACCTGCTTTCGGACGCGGCAAAGAGCATCGACGTCTCTCCCGAAACCGTGTTTACCCTTCTCTCCACGGTGCTGTTCCGCGCGAAATGGGACGATGAATTTGATAAATCCAAAACCCAGCCCGGTATCTTTTACGCGCCGGGCGGTGAGCAGACGGCTGATTTCATGCATCAGACCTTTACCTACGGCCAATACTATTGGGGCGAGCATTTCGGCGCGGTGAGCCTCGCGTTCAAAGAGGGCGGTGAAATGTGGTTCCTGCTGCCGGATGAGGGCGTAGGCCCCGACGCGCTCTTTACCGACCCGGAGGCGGCGTTGCTGATCGACGCAATGGGCGATTATGTAGAAGAAGCGAAATGGGAGAATCAAAAATTTCTTCGCGTGAACCTCTCGCTGCCGAAATTTGACATTTCGTCAGACGTGGATCTTGCAGAGACCCTGAAAGCGCTGAACGTCACCGATTGCTTCAGCCCGACCGACGCGGATTTCTCTCCGCTTACGGAAGATACCGGCGTTTTCGTTTCGCAGGTGAAGCACGCCGCGCGGGTGAAGGTGGACGAAGAGGGCGTTGAAGCCGCCGCCTATACCGCCATGGTGGGCGCCGGCGCAGCGATGCCGCCGGAGGAAGAAATGGATTTCGTTCTGGACCGCCCCTTCGCCTTTGTGATCAGGGGGCTGGACAGCGTGCCTCTGTTTGAGGGGACCGTTTTCAGCGTCGAATAGTATGTAATCACGGCGCCGCCTGTTTTGTATGATACTGTAAAGGCAACAGCTTAGTGATAATAACCGCCGGGTAAACGATAGTCGTTCGTTCGCCCGGCGGTATTTTGATTTTCTATTTTTTGTGCGGCGGAAAAGCGTGCGGCTCAGTTCTTCGGGTGGAGCGCCAGTCCCGTTACGCGCGCGTGCACGGCCAATTCCGTGCGGTTGCTGAAGCCAGTTTTCTGCATAAGGGCGCGCACGTGTGATTTTACGGTGTTTTCCGAGATCCAAAGATGCTGTGCGATCTCGGAGTTGGTTTTTCCCGACGCAAGCTCGCGCAGAACGTCCATTTCCCGTTCGGTAAAGCACGCGCGCGTAGCTTTTCCGAGGCGTGCTTCCGGCGCGTTTGCGGGGTACACCGATTCCCCGGCCATGGTGCGGTCGAGCACGTCAAGGATATCGTCTCTGTCTGATTCTTTGTACCAGAAGCTGTCCACGCCGATCTGCCGCGCGCGATCCATCCAGGAGTATTCCGGCATGCTTGTAACGATCACGATCTTAACGTCGGGATTGTTCTTTTTTATTTTCGCTGCCGCGTCCAGCCCGTTGGAGCCGTCGTTCATCAGCACGTCCATCAGAATAAGATCTACCTTTCCCTTCAGCAGATATACGTCCGCCGCAAACGCGGAAGCCACCGAAAACACGGTTTCATACCGTGCGGAGCCTTTCAGCGTCAGTTCAAAAAACCGGCGCGAAATGGCCTGATCGTCCACGATCATAACGCGGGTCGGTCCGCTCATAGCTTTTCCCCTCTTTTCTCGTTGTTTCCGGCAGCGTACGGTTCGTTTCCCTTCGGGAGGCGCAGCAAAAGCCGGAACGCCGGATCGCTTTCGATCCGCATTTCGCCGCCGACGGCCTGTGTGAGCAGGCGCAGATCCGCAAGACCGCCGGTTTCCTGCACGGGTCCCGCGGGCGGCGCGCCGTCGTTCGTCAGCGTTACCGTATAGACGTCGTCGCTTTCCGCCACGCCGACCTCCAGTAGATGTCCCTCGGCGTGCTTTACCGTGTTTGTCAGGCTTTCGTGGATCGCCGTGGCAAGCAGCTCTGCGTAGGATGGCGGGATCTCGCCTCGGATACGTATCTCAACGCCCACAGACTGCGCCGCGGCAAACAGCGCCTGCATTTTATCTTCGTTTTGCTCGTTCGGCACGCTGCTCTGCAGCATGGCTACGGTATCGGCGATCTGCCCGAGCACTTCCTCCCGGCTGCCTTCGCCGCAGGAAAGATATTCCCGTATGGCAAGCAGGCTTTGGCCGAGATCCGCATGCAGGCGGACCTTTGCCGCAAGGATCTCTTTTTCACGCACGGCCCGGTCGATATCGTTCAGCCGTTCCTTGAGCTGCCGGTTCACTTCCGCAAGGCGCGTATTGCGCTGTTCCAGCTCGATCAGGTCTTTATACCGCTGCGTCACGTCCAATGCCACGGTTTCGGTGAGGCTGCGTTTTTCTCCCTGTATTTGCTGCTGCCGCAGCAGCCATGCGGTACCGTCGGGAAGAAGCAGAAACAGGTTTCCGTCGCGTTCGTCAACGGCGCAGCCCGGCTGCAGGTCGTGTAGGGCAAGGCGGCGGTTCAGCGCGAGGGTATCGAAAACGCCCGTGCCGAAAGCGGCGGCGCTGATCTGCTGCATCTTGTTGTTTACAAGCTGTGGGAAGCCGTCCGGCATGCTGTAACAGATCCCGTCCGAAAGCTGATCGAGCCCTTCGCACACCGACTGCGCGGAAATCGTTTCCCGCATGGATCGACGGACGCGCGCGTAGATCACGGCGATCGCCGCCGAACATACCGCTGCGAGAATCAGAAAGCACGGAAGCGGCAAACGCAGCAAATCCGTCGTTAAGTCGGGTATCGTTCTGTTTTTGCGCGTCAGATTCAGGTATTGTGCCAGAATCGATGAAAACGCGAGCCCCGGCAGCGTGAACAGCAGGCTGAGCGCGGCGTTCAACCGTTTTTCGGGAATGCCGAACGCCCGAACGGTACAGTATATGCCCGCAATGCAGATCAGATAGGACGACAACGCAACAGCGTAAATCGCGTTGACCGGCAGTTCGTTCAGCTTCATGCGCCGTCGCCTCCTTCCGCGGTTTTCGGTATCACCTCAAAGCGCAGCCCTTCGGCGTATGCGCGGCGGTTTTTCTCTTCAGCCAGCTGCCGCAGCGCCGTTTGCGGTATAACGCCCGGGCGCAGCTCCGCGGTGAAAACGAGCGTCGTGCAGGCCTTCGTTTTGTCCTGCGAAAGCGCGAGCTCCAGCGAAACCAGCGCAGGCAGCGCGTATTCGGTGAGCGCTTCAAACGCTTCATACAACGCCACCGCGCTGTTTGCCGGAACGCGCATGCCGCCCGTTGCCGTGACCTCGCATTTTACGTCCGCAAGGCGCAGAGCGCGCGCGGATTCTTCCATGCACAGCAGAAGCTCATCTTTCGTGAATTCCTCCGTTTTACGGGACTCCAGCAGCAGAAAGCCAAGCCGTTTCGCGTAGGCGATGAGCACGCCGACGGTTTTCAGCGTTTCTCTGAAGGAGGCCTCCTTTTCCGGCGGAGACTGCAGGATCTCGTTGATGCGATCAAGCTGCGGCGAAAGCGAGGCCGCAACACTGTCGTAAAGCCGTAATTGACCGGCAACGGCGCGCCGCTCCTCGTTAAGCTCCGAGGTGAGCTGCATCAGTGTGTTTTCCTCGTTCAGGTAATCCGCGGTATCGTTCAGCGCTTCGCGAAGGCGGCGCAGCTCTGAAAGGTTCTCGGTCCAGTAAAACCAGCCGCCCTGCACGGGACGCGCTTTCAGAACGGTTTCCCCGTCGGACAGAACTGTTTCGCCGTTTTTCGCGGCGTCCAGCTGCTGCGGCTGCGGACGTACGCCCTGTGCTGAGACACGCTGTACCTGCAGCGTTTGATCTGCAATTCCTGCGTTGAGCGTGGAGGCGGCGAAGATCGCGGGATAATCCTGATTCGAAACAATGATGCGGGCGATCACAAAGCTTTCCAGCAGCGCCATGCTCCCGAAACAAAGAAAATCGTTGAGGCTGAATAACGGGATATTGTTCAGCCCGTGAACGGGCGAAACGTAAATGATCAGGTAGATCACCATGCCCGCCGCGACCGCCGCGGGGAGCCATGCCGTTTTGAACAGGCGGCGGCTGAAGGTGGAACGCACGGTGTTGAACACCGTCCCCAGCACCGTAAGAACGATCCACGCCGCGGCAAGGTAATAAACGGCGCCGCGCGTATAGCAGGTCTCCCATTCGGCAAAACCGTTCGGAAAACCGAACGCAGCCCGGTGCAGGTCGTTTGTGAGCACGGAGGCGGAAAGCAGCGTCGGCGGCAAAAACAGCAGGTTCCATTGTTTTGAGATGCGGTCGTCGTCCGCCCTGCCGAGAGAAAGCGAAGCGAGAAACAGAAAAACGGGCCCGAACGTGAAGGGGATATAGTACGCGTACCATAAATACCGCGCCGCGTCGCCGCCGGGCGGCGTAAAAGCGTATTTCACGGCGCGCAGAACGCAGAGAAGCATCAGCGAATCCACAAACAGCGTGATGTTGCCGCGCATCTGCTTCTGCGGGAAGCGTCGGCGTACGCTCAGACGCCACTGTAAACAGGCCGTGAACAGCACTGCGCTCGATATAACGCCCAAGTGCAGCACGTTCCACTGCGCCGGAATCCCGCTGGCGTTATTCATCAGCGCAACGCATACCAGCGTTGCAAGGTAAGCCAGCATTCTCCCCAGGGAAGCCCGGTTGAGATCCATTTTTCGCCCTCCCTTCTCTGCAAGCATATAATTATTCATATTATTGTACCATACCGGAACCGAAATGTATATCATCCTTTAGAATGAAATTTCGTTTCAACCGCGCCGGATCAGCGCATTTTCGCGTTTTTTTACGAATCGCACAAAATCTTCGCCCCTATTTCTACGCGCGTATTCTCGTTCCTCGGGCAAAAATCACCCGAAAGGATGAGGCGGGAGAAAAAATAAAAGTGTTATAATGAACAAAAGAATTATTTTTATGCAAACAGCGATCTGATTACGTTTTCGCAGAGGGGTTTCCTCCTGCGCCCGGCGGTTTTTCATTATTCTGTTTTGCAGGGGAGGGCGCCGTATGAGCTTCGGGCATGTATTATATTACGTAATGTACGCGGTCGGGTTTGCGGTCATGATGCTGCATACCTGCCTTGCGCACAAAAAATACGGCGTATCGGCGAAGCGCAGCGTGATCTATACCCTTGTTACTTACATAATGGGCGTCGCGGGCGCAAGGCTGATGGGCGAGGTGTATTCCGCCGCGCTTCGCAGCAAAACGGGCGCGGGCACCGAAACCGTTTCCATCTTCGGCTGCATCGTTTTTACGCCCCTTTTGCTTCTGGCTGTGCTGTATGCCGAAAACGGCGTGCGCGCGCTGCTGCGGCGCAGACAGGCAAAGCGGAAAAAGCCTGTTCCCATGCACAAAAAACAGCAGAAAAAGCAGGCGTTACAGGCGGAGGCCCTTTCTGCGCGTTATGCGCCCGTAAACGTCGGCGCGGTGATGGATCTGCTTACCCCGGATATCTTTATCATCCTTGCATGCGCAAAGTTCGGTTGTTTCTTTAACGGCTGCTGCTTCGGCGTTGCGTGCGGGTTCGGTACATACAACGCCTGGCTTGAAACCACGGCCTTCCCCGTACAGCTCTTTGAGTGCGCAACAACGCTGCTGGTTGTGTTTGTCTCGTGGCGGCTCAAAAAACGGCCGTTTTACAAAACTGGTATGGCGTTCCCGCTTACG
>JAFRSZ010000177.1 GCA_017439205.1 Clostridia bacterium | reverse complement strand
CTCTTAATTTTCATTGCTCTTGCTTATTATTCGAGAATTTTATCTATATTTGCATCATAATTTAAAAATGTATGCAACTGCTGCCTCTTGCCATCCTCCAATGCATGCTCTGGGTGGAGGTGATGAAGCCCTCGGCGTGGATGGGCTTGCCGAAGCGCTTTTCGGCGAACCACTCCATATAATCGGTGGAATCGCCCACCATCACCTTTTTGGAGGCGGCGATGGCGTTGTTCGGCATGCCGGCGAGGCCGATCATCAGCCCCACCAGGAAGCGGCGTTTGTGCATGGTTTCTTTTGAGAACTTCGCGCCCAGCAGCCCGAGGATCGAATAGAACACCCCCGTATAGGCGAACCCGCCCGAAAGCACCGTGCGCGCCGAAAAGCGGCTGCCGAGGAACGGCACGGCAAGAAGCCCGATATACGAAAGCGTGCCGCTCACCACGTCCATCCCGGCCTTGAGCTGCAGAGAATCGAGCACGTCCTCGTAGATATAGGGCAGCAGCTTGTACGAAAGCTGGCGCACCTGCTCGAACATCGTTGCGATCTCGGTGATGATGAACGTCTTGTTGTGCAGCACCGAGGATATCGTTTGCCTGTCCCAGCTCAGCTTCTGCTTTTCGGGGCGCGCCGCCACGCGGATCTTTTCGTTCAGCGTGAAATAGGGGGCGTACATCAGCGCCACGCCGATCACGCAGAAGATGAGGGCAATATAGAAATAGTAGCGCTTCTGAATGTCCGCATCCTTCGTGCTGCCCACGAAGATCGGTATCAGCCACCCGGGCAGCATGGAGCCCAGCGAGGAAGCCAGCGTGCCAACGGTGTAGAAATTTTTGCGGTCCTTCGCGTTGTTGGTCATGCGCAGCGAGAGGGTGTTGAGCGACGCGTCGTAGAAGGCGTCGGAGATGCTGAAGATCAGCTGGAACACCATCATCCAGATAAAATTGCGCAGCGGGTCGTCGGTGGGCACCACGAACAGCAGCATCGAGGTGACGGCGAACGGGATCGGCGTGATCCCGGTGATGATCTTCGTGGGCGTCTTTTTATCGGGCGCAACGGGCGTATCCAGCACGTAGCCGGAGATCGCGGATACAAAGAAGCCCAGCACAAAAGCGATGTTGCTGTAAAGCGTGATGTGCTCCGCCTTGATCTTCATGAATTCACGGTAGAACTTGTCGGCAAACGTGCCGATGCTGTCCTGCCCCATGGAGTTGCCGAAGATTCCGCCGCAGTAGCCGAGCTGCTCCTTCACGGTAAAGCTCGGGTTCGGCGCAAAGAACCGGTCCTTCAGTTCACGGATCTTGGACATGCGTACACCTTCTCTCTTTCTGCTTATCATTACTATAACAGATAAAAGAATTGAATGCAAGAGCTTGTAACCGAAACGCAAATGTGGTATAATTAAAAGAGCGGAGATATATTGAATTCGGAATTCGGAATGCGAAATTCGGAATTATTTGATACATTATATATTTTTCATCATTCATTCCTGCTTATTTCCGAACGCCGCTCTCATACCTCATACCTCAACTCTCTGCTCTCCGCTCTGAAAAACAATTCCGCATTCCGCATTCCGCATTCCGAATTCCGAATTAAAAACCGTCTCCGCTCTGAAAAGAGGTTTGTGCAGATGTTTCTTTCCGCCGAAACAATAAAAGAAGCGCTCACCGGTCTTCTGACGGACTGGTGCGGGGCGCTGATCCGTTTGCAGCGGGAGGACGGCGGCATTCTGTGCCCCGCGTGCGGCAGGGTACACGGCAGGTGCCACGAGGCGGTTTATCCGTTTTTATATCTGGCGGACAAAACCGGGGACGGAACCTACCTTACCGCGGCGAAGAAGGCGTTTCGCTGGGGCGGGCGGCTGTGCTGCCCGGACGGCGGCATGCTGAACGACGAGGGCGCTTCGTGGAAGGGCGTTACCGTGTTCGCCGCCGCAGCGCTGCACGACGCGCTGTATTATCACGGGCATTTACTTGAAAAAACCGAAAAAACGGCGTGGGAAACACGTCTTTCGGCGATGGGCGCGTGGCTTTATGAAAACCTGAAGCAGGGCTACCCCGCCTATATCAATTATTATGCCGCGGGCGCGTGCGCCATGGCGCTGCTGGGCGGATATTTCGGCAGCGCGGCGTATACCGCCCGTGCGAAGGAGCTGGCGGCTTACTGCTTTGGGCACGTAAGCGAAAACGGCCTGCTGTACGGCGAGGGCAAGCCCCACGGCGCCATCACGGCAAAGGGCTGCCGTGCCTTCGATATCGGCGGCTACAACGCGGAGGAATCGCTGCCCTCTCTGTACCGGTACGCCAACGTGTCGGGCGACGGCGAGGCGCTGCAAAAATGCGAAGAACTGATGCGCGCCCAGCTTCAATGGATGCTGCCGGACGGCGGCTGGGACAACGCCACGGGCACGCGCAATTTCAAATGGACGTACTGGGGCGGCAGAACCTCCGACGGCTGCCAGGACGCGCTCTTCCGGCTCGGTAAAAGAGACCCGGCGTTTGCCGAGGCCGCGTGGAGAAATCTGCTGCTTCTGCAAAAATGCACCCGCAACGGGCTTTTGTACGGCGGGCCGGACTACGCGCGGCACAAAGAAAACCCCTGCGTACACCACGCCTTCTGCCACGCAAAAACGCTTGCCGCCGCGCTGGAGAACGGGATCTGCGGCTTCGAACGCGTACCGCTGCCGGCGGATCATCCGCAAAGCGTCCGCTTTTACCCGGAGCTCGATACGTACCGGATCGCCGTGGGCGGCTGGCGGGCGGATATCACCGGCTGCGACTTCCCCCGGGACAGGGGCGGCCATGCCTCCGGCGGGGCGATGTGCCTTCTGTGGCATGAAAAAACAGGCGCGGTGATCGCCTCGGGCGCGGTGGATACCTACGTGCGCGAGCCCCACAACCAGCAGCCGCCCGTAAGGCCCGAAGAACACCGCTGCGCCTGCCCGCGGATCGAAACGGATACCGACGGCGTCCCCTTTGCGCAGACGTACGACTACGGCGCGCGCATAAAAGCGGAACAAACGCCGGAGGGCGTATGCATGACCGCAACGGCGTTTTTGTGCGATGAAACACACAAAAGAATGCCCGGCGACGGCGCGTGCGGGATCGGGTATACGTTCACCCCTGAGGCCGTGACGGTAAACGGAAGGGTCTCGCCGGATATCGGCGCACGGTTCGTGCTGCCGGTAAGCGGAAACGCCGCGGTGGAGGTCCTGCGCGGGACCGCCGCGGGAGAACCCGGCGCGATCTTCAGCATGAGCCCCGGCTTCATCGGGCAGGAATACGTGATACGGCCGGATGATGAAGGACGGTTTACGGTTAAGATCCGGCCAAAGGAAGAAAAAGCGTAAATTGCAGTTTATCGAGATGTTTTGATTAACAATTAACAAAGAACAATTAACAATTTCGGAAAACGCATACGCGTTTTGATTATATAAAAAAGCTTTACAAAAGAAGGAAAAACCTGCTTATCCGATGAGTATAATCGGGTAAGGGCGGAGCCCTTCATCAATTGTTAATTGTTAATCGTTAATTGTTAATCGGTCAGAGCGCGCTAAACTGAAATCTGAACGTCATTTACTTACAAAAAAGGGAGGCCAAATCATGAACAACATGGAACTTATGCGATCCCGGCACTCGGTGCGCAGATTCAAGGATACGCCCCTTGCGGCGCAGACGGTGGAAGCGCTGAACGCCGAACTCGCGGCCATCAACGCCGAAAGCGGGCTGCATCTGCAGCTGGTCACCGACGAGCCGGAGGCGTTTCAGGCGAACAAGCCCGAATACGGCAGCTTTTCGGGCTGCAAAAACTACTTCGTGCTGGCGGGGCCCAAGGGCAAAGACGAAGCCATCGGCTACTGCGGCGAACGCGCGGTATTAAAGGCGCAGGCGCTGGGCGTGAACTCCTGCTGGGTGGCGCTCACCTACAAAAAGGGCAAGGCGGCCGTGGAGCTGAACAGGGGCGAAAAGCTCTATATGGTGATCGCGCTCGGCTACGGCGAAACGCAGGGCAGGGAACGCAAATCCAAAACCCCCGCCGACGTGAGCGATTACAAAGAGGGCGACCCCGACTGGTACAAAAACGGCATTGAGGCGGCGCTGCTCGCGCCAACCGCCGTGAACCAGCAGAAATTCCGCTTTGAGCGCAGCGGCGATAAGGTAACGGCAAAAACCGCGGGGCTCGGGTTTTACACGAAGGTGGATCTCGGCATCGTGAAGTACCACTTTGAGCTGGGCGCGGAAAAAGGGAAAGAGATCTGGATATAATAACCTTACGGAGGAAAACGATATGAAAAAAGATTTAGGCGTGATACCGGCCGTTTACCCGCTGCCGGTGCTGTTGATCGGCAGTTACGACGAAAACGGCGTGCCGGACGTGATGAACGCGGCATGGGGCACGGTTTGCGATACGGATAAGATCGCGCTGTGCATCGAGGGCCACAAAACCAACGAGAATATCGCGAAAACGGGGGCTTTCACGGTTGCTCCTGCAAACGCCGCCCATATAAAGGAGGCGGACTATTTCGGCATCGCCTCCGCCGGGAAGACGCCGGACAAATTCGCCCGCACGGGGCTCACCGCGGTAAAGAGCGCAAGGGTGAACGCGCCGGTGATCGAAGAATTCCCGCTGACCATGGAGTGCGAGTTTATTGAAGAGGTTGAAACGGAAAACCTGCACATGACGGTGGGCAGGATCGTAAACGTGCTGGCAGACGAGGCCGTGCTGGACGAAAAGGGCAACGTGGACGCGGCAAAGCTGAACGCCCTTGTTTACGACCACTTCGGCAAATGCTACCGCGTTACCGGCGAACG
>JAFRSZ010000176.1 GCA_017439205.1 Clostridia bacterium | reverse complement strand
TCCGCTGCGGGAGGTCGTCTTTGTTCCATGTAAAGCGGGCGTGGCTGCCGTTGGTGACCTCGCCGTTCTCGTTGAGGCGGTAGGAGGCGTAGCGATCGGAGACGGCGGATTCAAGGGCGTTGAAGAAGGGGTCCCAGTAGTTGGTGACCACCGCGAGGCTCAGAAGCTCGGCGTTATCCTTGATCACGCCCGTAACGTATTCGGTGTTTTCGGTGATTGTGGGCTCGCCGTCCGCGGTCACGATCGCGGTGCGGCCGATGACGTAAACGATGGGCATCCTGCTGTTGTCTTCCACCGGCACGGCGCTGTCGCCCGTTTCCATGATGAAACCGACGTGCTCGGTGGAGAAGAACGCCTCTTCGCCGTCAATGTGATTGTCGTCGGCGCTGTCGTTCCAATGGCCGAGACCGGTGGCGTCGCCCCACGAATGGCGGTACATCTGCATATAATGCTCGCGGCCGTAGGCGTTGTCGATGGCGCAGTCCGCGGGTTCATACACATAGGGCTCGCCGGTGACCCACGCCCAGCGGTTCTCGTGCGCTTCGTCGGTGGCGCCGAGCCAGTACTGCGCCTGCTGCCCGCCGGCAACGAGGTTTTTCACCGTTTCGTTCTCTTCTTCTGAGGTGACCGTTGCGAGGTACCCGCCCTGAGACGCGCAGTAGGCTCTGGCCTCATTCCAGGTCATCGGGGTGTCGAATCGGGTGTAGGTGTGACCGTTCCAACGGACGGAAGACGGACTCCCGGCGGCAAACGCGACCGGAACGGAGGAAACCAGGATCAGCGCCGAGAGCAACAGGGATACGATTTTTTTAGCCTGCATAAGACACGCTCCTTCATACAAATCAACTGTCTTTTTTATAGCATACAGGTTTTGCGTCCAGAACGAAGAAATGAAACGATTCTGTAAACTTACGTACAGATCCCGCAACAGTTTTTCAACAATTATACAGATCGTGCCGTATTTTTACAGTTTTCGGACAGAACATGCCATTAAAAAACATATGCCCGCGCCACCTGCGCAAACCGGTTGCTTTTTTGCCCGGGGACGTGTATAATTGAACCAAACGCGATACGGGGAGAAGAACATGGACTACATAAAACAGGGGCTCGAAAAAGTTAAGGAAGTAAAAACCTATTGGAACAAGCCCTCGAAGGGCAACTATATGCCGTTTAAGGAGATCCTTGCGTATTCGGTGGGCGGCTTCGGCGCGTATTCCATATTTACGATGGCGCAGGCGCTGCTGCTCTCCACCACCAACGTGATCATCGGCAACACCATCGGCATTCAGCCGATGCATATGTACGTGATGTATCTGATCTCGGTGGTCACAAATATCCCGCTCACGATGGTGCGCGCCAACATGGTGGACAACGTAAAGTATAAAGAGGGCAAATACCGCCCCTACCTGCTGCGCATGGGCGTGCCCACGGTGCTGATCTCGCTGCTGTTCGTGTTCACCCCGTACACGAAGGTGGACTATATCTGGCGCTGCGTGCTGATCTTCATCTATAACTTCGGCCTGCAGTTCTTTTACAATTTCTTTTACGACGCCTACGAAAACCTGATCCACGTGCTCTCGCCCAACTCGCAGGAGCGCACCAACGTGACCGCGATCAAGAGCATGATCTATTCGCTCTCGCCTACCGTGACCAACTTTGTGACCCCGCTGATCGCGGACAAGGTGGCGGACGGCAACATGTACGATCTGCGCGTATACCAGTGGCTTTACCCGTTTATCGCGATCGTGGGCGTGGGGATGGTGATCCTCGTGTACGCGCGCACCGAGGAAAAGATCGTGCTGGCGCGCACGCACAAGATGAAGATCCGGTTCACCGACGCGCTGCGGGAGGTGGCCAAAAACAAGTATTTCTGGATCATCTCTCTGGCCGGGTGGCTCGGCTTTCTTGAAACATGCACCTACGTGATACTGCAGTGGCTCTATAACTACGCGCACCTGTGCACGGCGGAGCAGTATTCGTTTATCACGCTGATCAGGGGCACCGCCTACACCTGGGGCATGGTGCTCGCGCCCTTCGCCATTAAAAAATGGGGCAAAAAGCGGGTGCTGATCGCCACGAACCTGTTCAACATCTGTTTTCTGGCGCTCGTTTATCCGCTGATGGGCTCGATCTGGACGGTGCTGATCTGCATGTATTTCAACTCGGTGGCGGATTCGTTCATACTGGTATTGAATCCCGCCATTCAGGCGGATATCCGCGATTACCAGCACTACAAGAGCGGCGAGCGCATCGACGGCATGTTCGGCGCGGTGGCGATGATCGGCGGCTTCGTGACGATGGCCACCAGCTCCGTGCTGCCCGCAGTGTACGAAAAATACGGCATTTATTCCGGCAACGGGTACGAGAACATGTACGACGTACTCTACGACCTGCCAACGCTCTATAAGCTGGTGGGCGTACTGGTGATCCTTTCCGCCGTGGGCGCCGCGCTGAACGTGATCCCCTATTTCTTCTACGATCTGAGCGAAACGAAACAGAAGGCCGTGATACGGATATTGCAGATCCGGGCGATGTTTGAGGACTACGGCAACGGCGTGCTCACGGATGAAGACATGAAGGGAACGATGGAGCTGATCGGCGACGCGCAGCGCAGAACGCAGAGCCCGAAGCCGACGGACCTGCATACGCTGAAAGCGCAGAAGGCGACAAAAAAGGAGCTCAAACAGGCGAAGGCCGATCTGGAGGAATACGAGATCGCGTGGGCGGTGGTGAACGAGCTGGACCGCTTCTCCGCTCCCGAAGCGCAATCGCGGCTGAACCGGGCGCGGGGCGTGCTCGCCAACGGGATCGGCGGGATCATGGGCGTTACGGAAAATGCGCTTTCGGCGGCCAAAGCGCTGCCGGGAAGCACGAAGGAGGAACGCGCCCTGCGCAAGGAGGCGATCGCCGACGCGAAGCTCGGCCTGCGCTCGAAAAAAGCTGCGCTGAAATATTACCCGAACGGCATAACGCCGTTCGATACCGACGGCTTCCGCCGCCTTGAGGAAGAAGAAAAAGCCCTTGCCGAGCGCAAAGCCTCGTTGCTGAAGGCAAAGGCAGGCAAGGACGAGATCGCCGCCGTAAGCGAACGGCATAAAGAGATCCTGCGCCGGATCAAGGCGCAGGAAACGGAATATCAGCATTATTCCGAAAGCACAAAGGCATATACCGAGGCGAAAAAATACGTGACGCAGGCGGAGAACTACGCCCGCTTCGGCGAGCTCGCGGAAAAATACGAGAGCACGATACGGAAATAAATTGCAGTTTGAAGCGTTCGTGCCTTCTCGCTGCGGGACTTTACCTCTTCTTATACAGTACCAGCTCGGGATTTGCGCCTTCGGCTTCATAGGTGCAGATCAGGATGAAATCCATATTGGCGAGCACGCCAAAGCACCGGTCCCCGCCGAAAAGCGGCTCCAGCTGGTTGCCGAGATAGGTGGTATCATCGTTAAGGAACTTTACGTTCGCGCCGTTCGGCAGCCGGTATTCGAGGTTCACGAATCTGCCCACGAGAGCGTTGAGCTTTTCGAGCTTCGGCATCCCCTCGATATGAAGATCGTTGATTTCGTCGATCAGCGTCTGTTTGAACCGCTCGAACTCGCCGTTGTCGCTGAGCTCTTCGTAACGCTTCCAGTAATCGAGCCCGGGGAGCACCTGCTTCATATAAGCGCGGGCCTGCTCTTCGCTGAAGCCCTCGCCCGCCATGTGACGGACGCAGACGTCGATCAGGTCGTCCATATCGTGATAGGTGTAGGTCCCGTCCGCGTAGCACCATTTGCAGTAATGCTCGTTGAGGGAGCCATCCTTCTCGCGGCTGATGATCTCATCCTCCAGCGGCATGCCGCAGCACTGGCAGACGAGCTTCCGCGGGCTGCCGAGCAGCGTGTTGATGGACACGCCGAACAGATCGGAGAGCAGCTTCAGCGTTTCGGTGTTCGGCACGGTTTCGCCGGTCTCCCAGCGGGACACCGCCTGCCGGGTCACAAACACCTTTTCGGCAAGCTCGTCCTGCGATAGGCCGCGCCCGGTTCTGAGTTCATATATTACGTCTTTTGTGGTCATAAAACCGCCTCCTCGGTTTCTATTCTAATACAAAGCTGCGGTTTGCGCAAGCAACCCGCCGTTGCTTTTTGTCAGGAAACGGACTTTTATGCTTGCAAACCGAAAAAAGGACGGTATAAACAGAACGGGAGCGAGGCTTGCGATGGTACAAAACCGCCCCATGAACGGCTGCAAAGCTGTTGAAGAGAAGTTCTCATTCACCTTCTGATCCGTTCGGCGGATCATAATATGCAAAACGAGCGGACAGTTCTGCGCTGTCCGCTCTTCATTTTTACGCGGGATTTCCCGATCATCCGTTCACAACCGGATATCGAATATCTCCATCAGTTTTCTGAAGGTATCCTGCCCGTCGAGGCAGGTGCCGGTGAGATACCCTTTCTCATGCTCCCATTCGGAAAGGCCCCGGTAATAAAACATCTTTTTCGTATCCTCTATGATAAACGGAACGATACCGAAGCGAAGGCATTCCTTGAACGCGATCAATCTGCCGACTCTGCCGTTGCCGTCCTGAAACGGATGGATACGTTCAAATTCATAATGAAAACGGATGATATCGTCGAACGTAACGGCGTCAAGCCGACCGTATCCGTCGAGCAGCGCCGCCATGCGCGCGGGAACGTCCTTCGGTTTTACCGTTTCTTTGCCGCCCACAACGTTGGGTCTTTTTTTATAGTCGTCTACCGAGAACCAAGCAAACGCCGCGTCCCGCGTGCCCTGCTTCAGAATGCGGTGCAGCTCTTTGACCGTATCTTCGGTGAGCGGTTTCTCCGCACAGTCTATCACATAGTCGATCGCGCGAAAATGGTTGACCGTTTCAATGATATCGTCCACGGGGACGTTTTCGCCGTCGACGGCGCTCGTTTCGAAAATACGTCTGGTCTGATCCTCGCTCAGCTTGCTGCCCTCAATATGATTTGAGTTATACGTCATTCGCACCTGCAGCTCGTGGTAGATCCCGCCGGACAGCTGAACGCGTTTTTCGTCCCGGAGCGTCTGCAGCAATACGTTTTCGGAAACGGATCTGCAGAGTTCATCGGCGTCGCAGTTCAGATACGACGCGATTCTTTTCAGAACATGATCTGCGATTTTCTCTCCCCTGCCAATTTTTGCGACCGTG
>JAFRSZ010000175.1 GCA_017439205.1 Clostridia bacterium | reverse complement strand
TGATGAACGATGACTGATGAATGATTTCGGAATACGCAGGCGCGTTTTGATTCGTCCGTAGGGGGCGGCGTCTCGACGCCCCGACGCGTATAATATTTGAAACTGTTAATTACAAAGCGAAATACCAACACAATCGTTTTTAATTAACATATGTTGAATTCTATGGTTCACGGGGCGTCGAGACGCCGCCCCCTACGGGATGGTATCTCGAACCGCGCGACAAATTCCAATTTGAAAAAAATTTCAAAAAAATTTCTAAAATCGCCCATTTCGGGGCGCGAAGACAAAATCAGATGTGCTATACTACGGTCGCCGGCTGAAAAGGGAACAAATGTTCCAGATGCGGGCGCATGGGAGGGCCGCTTTATGAAACGGGACAGAAACTATTATCTGAACAGGAGCGCGGAGCTGATGAGCCGCCGGGTGTACGCCATGGTGCGGGACGCCACGCGCCCCGGCGCGCCGGAAAAGGGGCTGAAGGACCTGTGCGCTCTGCTCAAGGAGACGGTGGGGATCTCGGCGGCGCTCGAAAAGCAGAACGAGCTTTCGTCCCAGACGGTGCGCGTGGTGTTCGAGGACGTGCCCGAGGAATTCGCGGAGTAAGGGGGCGGCGGCATGGCGGCAGGGTGTGAGAAAACGGTGCGGCTGGACCGGCCGAACCCCAAACAGGCGCAGTTTCTTCTGGACCGGCACCGCTGCGTGGCGTTCGGCGGGGCGCGGGGCGGCGGCAAAAGCTGGGCGGTGCGCACCAAGGCGGTGCTGCTGGCGCTGAAATACCCCGGCATCAAGATCATGATCGTGCGAAGGACCTACCCGGAGCTGCGGGCGAACCACATCGGCCCGATGCGCGTGACGCTGGGCGACGCGGCGGTGTATAAGGAGACGACCAAGGAATTTCTCTTCCCCAATTCCTCGGCGATCCTGTTCCGGCACTGCCAGACCCCGGCGGATCTCGATAAATACCAGGGCACGGAGGTGGACGTGCTGTTCATCGACGAGGCCACGCAGTTTACCGAAGAGCAGTTTCTGCGGTTTCGCGCCTGCGTGCGCGGGGTGAACGCCTTCCCCAAGCGCGTTTACCTCACGTGCAACCCCGGCGGCGTGGGACACGGCTTCATAAAGCGGCTGTTTGTGGACCGCGTGTACCGGGAGGGCGAAAACGGCGACGATTACGCCTTTATCCGCTCGCTGGTCACCGACAACACGGCGCTGCTCAGGAGCGATCCGGAGTACGTTTCGCAGCTGCAGGCCCTGCCGCCGAAGCTGCGCGCCGCCTGGCTGGACGGGGACTGGAACATCTTTGAAGGCCAGTTCTTCGAGGAGTTCCGCAACGATCCCGCCCACTACGCCGACCGCCGCTTCACCCACGTGATCGCGCCCTTTGAGGTGCCGCCGGAATGGACCGTTGTGCGATCCTTCGATTTCGGGTACGCGAGGCCCTTCTCCTGCGACTGGTGGGCGATCGATTACGACGGACGCGCGTATCTGATTCTGCAGCTTTACGGCTGCACCGCCACGCCCAACGAGGGGGTGAAGTGGCACCCCGAAAAGCTCTTCGGCGAGATCGCCCGCATCGAGCGCGAGCACCGGTGGCTGAGAGGCAGGCGCATCACGGGCGTGGCCGACCCCAGCATCTGGGACCGCTCCCGCGGGGACGCCATTGTGGATTTCGCCGACCGCTGCGGCGTGTATTTCGAAAAGGGCGACAATCAGCGCATCCCGGGCTGGATGCAGGTGCATTACCGGTTGGCCTTTGACGGTGAGGGCGTGCCGATGGTCTACTTTTTCAACACCTGCCGCGCCGCCGCGCGCACGCTGCCGCTATTGCAGTTTTCAGAGACAAACCCCGAAGATCTGAACACCGCGCAGGAGGACCATTTTGCGGATTCCTTCCGGTATTTCTGCATGTCGCGCCCGATCGCGCCGCAGAAAGCGGCGGCGCGGCAGGTTCCGGCGGACGATCCGCTGGAGCTGAACACGCGCAGGTACGGTAGATTCTCTTACTGACCGCGCCGTGTAAAACTGAGTGAGGAGAAACATATGAAAAAAGAAGAAAAAACCATGCCCGCCCCCGCCGAGGGCCTTGCCATAGGGCGGGAAGAGGTGAGCGCCGCCGCTGCCACGCTGCAGAAATACCGCGCCGCGAAGCGCAAGCTGGAGGCGCGCATCGAAGAGAACGAGCAGTGGTTCCGCATGCGCCACTGGGAGCAGCTGCGTCTGGAGCAGGGCGACGGCAGAAAGGCCAGCGCGTGGCTCTTTAACTCCATTATGAACAAGCACGCCGATTTTATGGACGCGGTTCCGGAATGTACGGTGCTCCCGCGGGAGGCGTCGGATACCGCGGCCGCCGAGGCGCTCACGAGCGTGCTGCCCGTGATCTTTGAGCGGTGCGATTTCGGCGGCGTGTACGCGGACGCCGCCATGCAGAAGCTGAAAACCGGCACCGCCGTGTATTCGGTGCTGTGGGACCCCAGGGCCGCCGGCGGCATGGGCGACGTGGCGGTGACGAACGCCGATATCTTCCGCGTATTCTGGGAGCCCGGCGTGCGCGATATCCAGAAGAGCCGCAACCTGTTCTGCCTTGAACTGCAGGATAACGACCTGCTCGTTGAACAGTACCCGTTTCTGGAGGGGCGCCTCGGCGGCGCGGGCGAGACCGCCGCGTACCTTTACGATAAGGACGTGGATACCACGGGCAAGAGCACAGTGGTGGACTGGTACTATAAGCGCAGCGTGGGCGGCAGGCAGGTGCTGCACTACGTGAAATTCGTGAACGATACCGTGCTGTTCGCCAGCGAGAACGAAGAGGCGTACCGCCTGCGCGGCTGGTACGACCACGGCAAATACCCGTTCGTGTTCGATCCGCTGTTCAAAGAGGAGGGCACCCCCGTGGGGTTCGGCTTCATCGACGTTATGAAGGACGCGCAGGAGGAGATCGACATCCTCGGGAACGAGATCCTGAAGAACGCCCGCATGGGCGCGCGCCGCCGGTTCTTCATCCGGGGCGACGGCGCGGTGAACGAAGAGGAATTCGCCGATTTCAGCCGGGATTTCGTGCACGTGAACGGCTCTTCTCTGGGCGAGGAGGCCCTGCGCGAGATCTCCGCCGCGCCGCTGTCGCCGGTGTACGTTACCGTGCTGAACAACAAGGTAAACGAGCTCAAGGAGACCAGCGGCAACCGCGATTTCTCCACGGGCGGCACCATGGGCGGCGTGACCTCCGGCACGGCGATCTCCGCTTTGCAGGAGGCCGGCAGCAAGCTCTCGCGCGATATGATCAGCGCCACCTACCGCGCGTTTTCGGAGATCTGCACGCTCACCGTGGAGCTGGTGCGCCAGTTTTACAACGTGCCCCGCAGCATGCGCATCCTGGGGCCGAACGGCGAGTGGCAGTTTACCGATTACGATAATTCCGCCCTGCAGCCGGGCCCCGAAAGCAACGAGTTTGGCGTGGATTTCGCCGCCCGCGCGCCGGTGTTCGATATGAGCGTAAAGGCCCACAAGCAGAACACCTTTTCCCGCGCCGCGCAGAACAACGACGCCCTCAATTTTTACCAGCTGGGCTTTTTCGATCCCGCAAAGAGCGTGCAGTCGCTGGCGTGTCTGCAGCTGATCGATATCGACAACAAAGAGAAGCTGATGAACGTGATCGAGGAAAACGGCCGCGCCTGCGGGTACCTGCCGCCGCGCCCCGCGGCCGCCGGGGAGGGAGCCGGATGACCACGGTACGTTTACGGGAGCTCAACGGCGGCTGCCTGTTCTCCTGCGAGGGGCACGCGGGCTACGCCCCGCCCGGGCGCGATATCGTATGCGCCGGGGTTTCGGCGCTGTGCATCGCGCTGGTGCGGCGGCTGGAGGAGATGGCGCTCGAGGGCATCGTGCGGCTGCCGGAGTGCGAGGTCGGCGCGGGCGAGGTGCGCCTGCGGGTAGAGACCGACGAAAACGACAAGATGAGCGAGATCCTGCTGCGCAACACCTTCGCCGCGATCATGGCGGGGTTCGGGGCGCTGGAGGAAAACTACGCGGAATACGTTATGATCACGTGAGGAGAGATTATGAAAGACCCGATGCTGATGCAACTGTTTGCAGAAGAAGCCGCGCCTCAGGACGGCGCAAAAACCGAAGCGCCCGCCGCGCCCGAAAAGGACGCCGAACCTGCCGAAACGCCCGCGCCGGAAGCGCCGCCTGAGGGGAAGCAGGCTGCGCCGTCCGCCGAAGAGCCCGGGAGGGAGCGGAGCGAAACGCCCACACAGAAGGACGTAGAAAACAACGCCGGGCTGCTGGCCGGAGTGGCCGCGGCGATGGAGGCAAAACGCCTGAACGGCAGCCTCAAAAAGATCGTAGCCGAATGGGAAGAGAGCGCCGAAGCCCTGCGCAGCATCTACCCCGGCTTCGATCTCAGAAAGGAAGCGCGCGAAAACGGGGAATTCGCGCGGCTGCTGCAGGCGGGCGTGAGCGTACGGCGCGCCTACGAAGCGGCGAACCTTGAGGCCATTCTGGCCGAGGCCATGCGTTACGCGGTGCGCACGGCAGGCAAAAAAACCGCCGACAGCATGCGCAGCCAGTACGGCAGGGTACAGGAGAACAGCGTGCTGGACAGAGCGCCGTCGCTGAACAAAAAGGACGTGGAGAGCCTCACGAAGGCGGATATCCTGAAGATCCTTGACGACGTTAGCCGCGGCGCAAAAATCAAATTTTGAGAAAAAAGGAGAAAAACCGATGATCAAAAACGAAAAGAGAACCCTGAACCTTACCCTTTTCTCCGCCGGGGACGTGATGAATACCACCGGCGGCACCGTGGAGGCGGGCGTTGTTACGAACGAGAACGCGCTCTCGCCCGAAATGAAAACGTTTTACGATAAAACGCTCATTACCCTTGCCGGGGCGAATCTGGTGCACGAGCAGTTCGGCCAGCGCCGCCCCATTCCCAGAAACGGCGGCAAGACCGTGGAGTTCCGCAGGTTTTCGAAGCTCCCCAAGGCGCTCACCGCCATCACCGAGGGCGTGACCCCCGCCGGCAACAAGCTGAACGTTTCGGCTGTTTCGTGCACCGTGGACCAGTACGGCGATTACATCGAGCAGACCGATATGCTGGAGCTCACGGCGGTGGACAACACCATTGTGGAAGCCACCAGAGAGCTTGCCTCGCAGGCGGGCCTTACGCTCGATACCGTGGTGCGCAACGAGCTGATCGGCGGTACCAACGTGATGTACGCCCCCAAGGTCTCCGGCGGCACCGAAACCGAGATCACGCTGCGTGCGGATATCACCGCGGATTGCCGCCTCAGGGTGAAGGACGTGTTCAAGGCGGCGGCGGAGCTCAAGGCCGTGAACGCCCCGAAGATCGGCGGCAGCTACGTGGCCATCATCCACCCCTACGTGGCGTACGATCTGATGCAGGAGGCCGGCGAGCAGTGGATCGGCATCCAGAAATACGCCGACCCCGAAAAGATTTTGAAGGGCGAGATCGGCACGCTGGCGGGCGTGCGCTTCGTTGAGAGCACCGAGGCCAAGATCTTCGCTCCCGCCGAGATCAACAACGGCCTCGGCCGCCTTACCGTGGCAGCCGACGTTTCCGCAGGCACCTCCGTTACGGTGGAAGAGACCCTCACGGATGCGTCTTATACCACTCCCGTGCCGGTGTACGTGAACGGCGTTGCCAACACCGTTACCGCCGTAAGTGTGAACGCCGATACCGGCGTCGCCACCTTGACGCTCGGTTCCGCCGTTACCGTGGAGGCGGGCGATATGATCTGCGGCAGGGGCGCCGGCAAAGACGGCAGCGCCGTGTTCTGCACCCTGTTCATCGGCGAGAACGCCTACGGCGTCACCGATATCGAGGGCGGCGGCCTCGAGCACATCGTGAAGCAGCGCGGCTACGGCAACGACCCGCTGAACCAGCGTTCCTCGGTGGGCTGGAAGGCCACCAAGGTGGCGAAGCGCCTGCTTGAAGAGTATCTGATCCGCTATGAATCGGGTTCCGAATTCTCGAAGACGGCGGAGGCAAACTGAGGCCCCGAACGGCATCTGACTGAGCGCCCGGGGGAGGGGGCTTCCCCCCTCCTTCCGGGCAGAAAAGGAGAAGAGAAATGAAGAAAGAAACCGAACCCAAACGCAGGGATGATACCGAAACCGTGTTTATCCCCAAGGAATCGAAGCACGACGACGCGCTTTACATCGCCGTAAACGGCAGGCGGATGCTGGTGAAAAAGGGCGAGCCGGTTGCGCTGCCCAAAGCCTTCGCCGCGGTGGTGCAGGCGTCCTTCGACGCGAAGCGGACGGCGGAAAAGTATATCGACGCCGTTTGCGCCGAGGGCTGAGCCATGACGCTGCGCGAGGCGATCGACCGGTTCGATCTTACGTATCCCAACCCGCTCGAGATCGGCGTGAAGCGCCGCATCCTCTCGGAATTCGACGGGCGCTTGTATTCCGAGCTGCTGATACACTACGAGGGCGCGCCGCAGGTGTTTTCCGGCTACGGAGAAGATACCCCGCCCGATACGCCTTTGCTGGTCGAATACCCGTTTGAAGACCTGTATCTGAAGCTCCTGTGCGCCGAGAACGACGCCGTATGCGGCGATATCGCCCGTTACAACAACGCCGCGGCCGCGTTCAACGCCGCCTATAACGATTACGCGGCGTTCATCAACCGAACCCGTCGGCGCAAAAAGAACGGGCATGTCCGGTTCGGTGACTGAGGGAGGTGTGCGATATGCGATTTCCCTTCCTGAAGGAGCTGCAGCGCCGCAGAAGCAACATCGCGTTCTTTTACGGGTACGAGCATCTCCAGAAGGTGCGCCCCGGCGCGTTTTACGATATGAAGAACCTTTCGTCCGATAAATACCCGCTGCTCAGCGTGCGGCCGGACCGGCTCATGTATTACCGCGGCCGCCGGGTGGATGAAAACCGCGTTGAAGAGCTCACGCTCTCGCCGCAGACGCCGCTCACCGCGGCCGCAGCGGTAAACGGCACCGTTGCCATGTGCTCCGGCGACAAGGTGTATTACTACGGCAATATCGTGGCGGACGCGGTTCTGGATCCGGCGGTTGCCAACCGGAAGATCATCCCGTTCGGGCGCAATTTCTTTGTGGTGCCGGACGGCAAATACGTGCTCACCGATGAAACGGGCGCCTGCGGCGTGCGCCACGCCGCGTTTACGCAGGCGCTGCTGGGGGCGGAGGTGGGCTACGTGAACGAAGACGGCCTGCCCGTTGATCCGGGCGCGTTCCTGGATGCGCCCCCGGCGAACCCCGCCGAGAACGATTTTTATACCGATATCTCGGGCGACGAATACCTGCTGATGCGTTATACCGGCGGCGCGTGGCAGCGGGTGAGCGCCGTGTTCCCGGCGATCGGGCACAATATGGCGGGGCATTATGCCGCGCCCGGGGATAAGGTAACGGTAACGCTTTCCGGCGGCGCGTCCTTCACGGCGGAAGTGACCGGGGCCGAAACCGGCAGGATGACGCTGCGTTATACCGCCGCTCCGCTCACCCCGGGCGAATACATGGTGCGCGTGGAAAAAACCATGCCGCCGCTCGATTTCGCGGTGGAGCATGAGAACCGCGTGTGGGGCTGCCGTTTCGGCAAGAACGAAAAAGGGGAGTTCGTGAACGAGATCTACGCCAGCGCGCTGGGCGACCCCACGGTGTGGGACCGCTTCAGCGGGATCTCTACCGACAGCTATGCGGTGAGCCTCGGCTGCCCGGGGGCGTTCACCGGCGCGGCGGTCACCGGCGGCGAGCTGATCTTTTTCAAAGAAAACTTCCTGATCCGGGTGTGCGGCGCTTCCCCGCAGGATTACACGGTAAACGTGATCCCGGCCCGGGGCGTGGCGCAGGGGCACGGCGATACCTGCGTGCAGCTCAACGAGAAGATCTTTTATCTGAGCGCGGCGGGCGTAACGGTGTACGACGGCGCTCTGCCCTACGTGATCTCGCCGGAATTCTCCACCCACGGTTTTACGGATACGCTGGCGTTTGCCTACGGCGGCAAATATTACCTCGCCGCCGCCGAAAACGGGGTGCGCCGCATTTATATTTACGATACCGCCACCGGGCTGTGGCACGTGGAGGACGACGATTTCAACGTGCGCTTCTTTCTGCTGATCGACAGCGCCGTGTTCATGCTCTGCCGGGCGGGCGGATCGCCGCCGACGTACAGGTTCGTTGTGCTGAACGCCTCCGAGGCGGGCGCGGCGCGGAACATCATCGGCCCCGAGGCGCAGGACCTCGTCTGCAGGTTCGATCCCGCGCCGCAAAAGAGCTGGTTCGCCGAGACAGGGCAGCTGAACGGCGGCGGCAATACCGCGATACTGCGCATGCTGGTGTTCCGTGTGGAGCTGGGGGAGAACGCGCTGTTCAGAGCGGAGCTCAGGTGCGATAACGCCGGGCGGTGGATCCCGCTGTTCGCGATACGCCGCCTGAAAACCGGCGCGTTCTCGGTACCGGTGAACACGCCCCGCTGCAACAGCTTTTCGCTGCGCCTTTCGGGGGAGGGCGACGTAACGGTGTACAGCGTGGGCCTGGTCAGCGAAAAAACGGGGGAGGTGCGTTTTCTTGTCCAATGAAAAGAAAGAGCGCGGTTCATCCGAGCTGCTTACGGCGCAGCGGATCTACGCGCTGCTGTATAAGCTGAATGCCGACGTGGCGCGGCTGGATACGATGCTGAGAACGGTCAAAAAGATTCTGGAGGAGAGAGAAAGAACATGAGAAAACAGTATACGCCGGATCAGCTTTTGAAGATGGCTGTAAAGAGCATCGCGGTGGACCCCGGCGCGGATCTGGACGGCGACGGCCGCGTTTCTGCGGCGGACGCGCGTCTGGCGGATATCGCGGCTTCGGCGCCCGCAGCGCAGAAGGCCCCCGCCTACGCCTATGAGCCGGATGAAAAAACCGCTGCGGCAAGGGAGACGCTGCTGGCGGAGCTGATGGAAAACGGCGGCGCGTCGGGGCTGGATATCAACGCGGATAAGCTCTATAACCAGTACCGGGAGCTGTATGAGAAAAACGCGCAGGCGTCCGCCGAAAACGCTTACGGCCTCGCGAGCAGGAACACGGGCGGTTACGGCAATTCCTACGCCGCCTCCGCAGCGGCCGCGGCATACAACAGCTATATGGAGGGCCTCACGGACCGGGCGCTGGATATCGAGAAGCTGAACCTTGAAAAGCATTCGGCCGGGCGGGAGGATCGGCTGAAAACCCTCGCCGCCCTGAACGAGCGCGACAAAACGGATTACGCCCGCTTTGCGGACCGTCTGGAGCTTGCCTTCAACGCCGCAAAGCTGGGCGATTACGGCCCGATGGAGGAAATGGATCTCAGCTCCGCCGCCCTGCGCCGCGGCGACGTGCGCGATCTTGCCGATTACGCCGTCGGCTACGGCGACGAATCTTATCTGAAGGCGATGGGGCTGGATCTTTCGTCCCGTGCGGATGCCCGCGCGTATTCGCAGGCGGCCGCGGCGGCGGAATACGGTGATTACTCGTATCTGAACGCGCTGGGGGTGGATACCGCGCAGCTGCAGTACAGCGCGCTGCTGAAAACGGCGGCGCAGCTGGCGGAATACGGCGATTATTCCGCGCTGGAGGCCCTCGGCGTGAACGTGGACCGGCTGATTGAAAACGAGCAGTTCGAGCGTGCGCTCGCCCTTGCGAAATACGGCGATTATTCGCTGCTCGGCAGTTTCACCGACAATGCCGAAAACCTGCGGCAGAAGGTGAACGTCACCATCCAGAAGGGCGCCGAGGAGGCCTACGCCTACGGCGGCTATGAGGCGCTGTGGGATTACATCCGCAAACAGGTCGGCTACGGGCAGCTCAGCGAAGCCTCCGCCCGGCAGGTGCTGGGCGTGATCACGGGAGGATGAGCATGGAGATCAGAATGAACGCAACCGGTCTGCACGCCGGGGAGAACGCGGCGCGCACGCTCACGCTGTCGGTGGATGCCGCTTACCGGAACCATGAGATCCGTCTGGCGCTGCTGTCCCCGGCGGGGCGGCGCTTCCTCACGCCGGAGATCACGCTTGCGAACGGGGAAGCGCAGTATCCGCTGCCCGCCTGCGTGCTGGACGCCGGCGGCAGGCTGCTGGCGCAGATTATCGCCGAAAATGAAGATCTGCAGGTGGTGAAGAGCGAGGTTTTCGGGTTCGATGTGGAGCGTAGCATCCCCACAGAGGGCGCGCAGCCCGGCGCCGACGGGCTGATCACGCTGGGGTCGCTGCATAACGCCGTAACGGCTGTGGAAGAAACCCTTGCGCTCTGCGCGCGCACGTCCGATCTGCCCACGGTGCCGGAAAACGTCTCCGCTTTTGAAAACGACGCGGATTACGCCACGAAGGCCTTTGTGGAAGAAACGGTGGATATCGCGCAGCGGGAAAGCCTTCCCGCCCACACGCACGACGGCCGCTATTATACGGAGACCGAAACGGACGCCCTGCTTGCCGAAAAAGCGGATCTGACCGATCTTCCCGCAACGGCGGTCGGCAGTTTTGCATTGAATTCGCAGCTGACCGGGGCGACGGTAGGCTTCAGCAGAGTAAAACAGATCGGGGATGCCGTATACGTATCGCTGTTGGTCGAGCTTGGAGAAGCGATCGGATCAAGCAGCAAACTGCTGGGGACGATCAGCGGCGTGGCAAACCCGGCGGCGACGGCGACGGTGGTGCCGTGCCTGACGAAAGGCAGCGGCGCAAACGACACGCACTTAGCGTTTGCGACGATCGGAATCGGCGCGGTGGCGGTGAAAAGCACGGATTCAAGCGACGAGTATGTGTATATCGAGACGTGCTATCAGGCGGGGCAGTGACCAGTGGTCAGTGGTCAGTGACCAGAAAAAGATGCCTTGCGGCAGCCGGGACAGCGCCTTTTGGCGCAATGGTTTATTCAAGACGAAAATAAAAAAGCCGCCGAAGGCGGTACTGGCCACTGGTCACCGGCCACTGGCCACTATATAAGGGAGGACATACAAATGGTAACGGTAAACAACGTGATCGGAGAGAACCGGGGCACGGCGGAGTTTGAATTCAAGGGGCTGCACGCGGATACAAAGCCCACCGGGAAAGTGAACGGGGCGAACGTGGGCGTGAACAGCCTGTTTCTGGAACTGGATACGGGCGACGTGTACTACTTCACCGGTTCGGACTGGACGAAGGTAGGTGGCTGATATGGATCTGTTTACATATGCGCTTGCAAAAGGCGGGCAGGGAAGCGGCGGCAGCGGGATCACGGTGGACAGCGTATTGAGCGATCAGAGCGAAAACCCGGTGCAGAACAAGGTACTCAAAGCCGCGCTGGACAATAAGGCGGACGCTTCGAACGTGCCGACGGACACTTCTCAGCTGACCAACGGCGCGGGCTTTGCGACGCCGCAGGACCTGCTGACCTACGCGAAGAAGACCGACCTGAACAGCTACGCGACGACGGACGCGATGGCCGTGGAGCTTGCGGCGAAGGCGGACGCATCGGCGATGAACACGGCGCTGGCGCTGAAGGCAAACGCAGCGGACGTGACGGCGCAGATCGCGGCGGCCATCGGCAGCGTATCGTCCTTTGAATACTATCTGTGCGGCAACGGCGAATACGACCAGCAGACCGGCGTGCCGACGGTGACCAACCCGGACGCGGAACATATCTATCTGGTGCCGACGAGCGGAACGAATCTGAACATGTACGCGTACATCGGCGGCAGCTTTACGTTTCTGGGCACCACGGAGGTGGATCTGAGCAGCTACGCGAAATCGGCGGACCTTTCGGCGGTGGCGACGAGCGGCAGCTACAACGATCTTTCAAACAAGCCGACGATCCCGACGGACACGGGCGATCTGACCAACAGCGCGGGGTACATTACAAAACCGAGGGTTGTTTATCTGTCAAGAGAGGTCTCGCAGGAGGACATCGGGGATTTAGGCAGCAGTTTTGTGGGCGGAACGTTGCATCTGTATTTTATCGCCACGGAGCTGACAGAACAGGAATACCTGTGGACGGTCAACGAAACGAAGCAGCTGCAGATAAACATCGGGAATCTGCCATTGACAAAACAATCGATACCAAACGGAGCTGCTTACACATACAACTGCAAACCGACGGAAACGGGAGCCGCAAGCGGATATGACGTGGACGACAACACGAAACCGACCGTTGGATTTTCCGTATTCACGGATGAGCAATCTTCCACCGGCTACGCGGCGTTTATCATGGCAACGGAAAACTTCGGCGGTATAACGTGCAAAATCTATAGTGAGGGCGAGTATCTGACCGAGCACCAGAGCCTCGCGGCATACGCGACGACGGCGGCGATGAACGCGGCGCTGGCGGATTACGCATCGAAATCGTATGTGGATTCGGCGGTGACCGGCAAGCAGGACACGCTGACCTTCGACAACAGCCCGACGGCAAACAGCAATAACCCCGTGAAGAGCGGCGGCGTATATACGGCGCTTGCAGGAAAGCAGGATACGCTGAGTTTTGACACGACGCCGACAAGCGGCAGCCCTCGCCCGGTAAAAAGCGGCGGAATATATACGGCGCTCGCGGCGAAGGCGAACAGCGCGGATCTGGCGGCGGTGGCCACCAGCGGCAGCTATAACGACCTCTCAGACACGCCGACGATCCCGACGATCCCGACGAAGCTGGTGACCGGCAGCGCAAAGGCGTATACCATCGTTGTAAGCGACACGGCCCCGGCGGCGGGCACGGCGGACAGCGTGATCACGATCGTGGTGTAAGGCTATGGCGACGACGGTAACGATACAGCCCACAGGGGTATACTACAGATTTGAATCGGGCAAATGGGGAAGCGCGAGCCGCCTCTGGGACGGCAACGAGAGCACGGCGCCGACCAACCAAAGCGGCGCGATATTGCTCTATCTGGACTTTTCTTGGCTGCCCGCCGGCGCGCGGATCACGCAGGTGACGGCGCGGTACGTATTCAAACGGGGCAGCAGCACCATGAACCCGATTAATTTGCGTTGCACGAACAGCGCGTCATATTCAAGCGGCTCTTTAACGATCATCAAGGAAATCGAACTGCCGAAAGGCACGTACAACGTGGCGGAAACGCACGCGGGCACGGTGACGCTGACGCCGGAGGAGAGCAACACGTTTCTGAGTAAAACGTATCAGCTGGTCAGCATCCCGAACATGTCGCAGGGAACCGGGTACGAGGTTTATCTGGACGTGACGTATGAGGAATCGCAGATCGACGTCTATATCGGCGGAAGTCAGGCGAAAGAGGTATACGTGGGCACGCAGAAAGCGAGCGCGGTGTACATCGGCGACAAGAAGATAGTTTAAGGGGGAAGACGAATGAATCTGCACACATTACTGGCAGTAAACAATGAATGCTACATCGAAAACCACAACACCAAATGGACGCCGAAGGGCATCATGGTGCATTCCACGGGGTCGAACAACCCGAACCTGAAGCGCTACGTTGGCCCGGACGACGGGCTGCTCGGCGAAAACGTGAACAAAAACTACTGGAACACGTATCAGCCCGGCGGCAAGCAGATCTGCTGCCACGCGTTCATCGGCAAGCTGAAGGACGGGAGCATTGCCACTTATCAGATATTGCCGTGGGGCTGCAAGGGCTGGAACAACGGCGGCAGCTCCAACAATACGCACATCGCGTTCGAGATCTGCGAGGACGGTCTGACGGACGCCGCCTACTTCAACAAGGTGTACCGGGAGGCCGTGGAGTTGACCGCGTATCTCTGCAAGCAGTACAACATCGACGTGAAGAACGTGATCGACCACAGCGAAGGGTACAAGAAGGGGATCGCCTCAAACCACGGCGACGTGGCGCACTGGTTCCCGAAGTTCGGCAAGAGCATGGATACGTTCAGGGCGGACGTGAAGGCGGAGCTGACGAAGCCGGCACCGACGCCGGAAAAGGGCGCGAAATACATCGTGCAGGCGGGCGCGTTCAACAAAAAGGAATACGCCGAGGCGCTGGCAAAGAAGCTCAAGGCGGCGGGATTCGACGCCGTGGTGCGCCTGAACGGCGACGTGGACGCGGACGGCAAGGTAACCGCGGCGGACGCGAGAAGCGTGCTCAGAAAAAGCGTGGGGCTGGCATGAGAGCGGTTCTTTTATGTGGCGGTATCGGCGCCGTGGGCGCGGGCGTCGCGGGCCTTTTCGGCGGCTGGGACGCCGCGCTGACCACGCTGGTGATCTTCATGGCGATCGATTATATCACGGGCATCGTGGTGGGCGGCGTGTTCCGCAATTCGCCGAAAACGAAAACCGGCGCGTTGGAGAGCAAGGCCGGGCTGAAGGGGCTGTTCCGCAAGGGCGGCATGCTGCTCACGGTGCTTGTAGCGTGCCGGTTGGATCTGCTGATCGGGTATCATTTTATCAGAGACGCCGTTGTGATCGCGCTCGTGTCGAACGAGTCGCTGAGTATCATCGAGAACCTCGGCCTGATGGGGGTGCCTGTGCCCGCGCCGATCCTGAACGCCATTGAGGTGCTCAAAAACAAAACCGACCGCTCCGGCGGCCGGGAAGCGTGAAAAAGCCGCCCCTCCGGGTCTTCCGGAAGGGCGGTTCAAATTTCAGTTTAGCGGGCATATCAGCCAGGGGACGGGGGAATGGCTGAAAAAGAAACACCCTGCTAATATCATACACTCCCTGCCGTTTCAGCCATTCCCCCGTCCCCCGGCTGATATAGAACATCTCGACAAACTGAAATTTGCCTTGAAAATACCTTCAGTTTGTGCTATGATAAACCTGACAGACAGATTGCGAGGGATCGAAAGTGAAAAAAGCATTTCAAAAACGGATAAGTCTGATATTGGCCGTTCTTCTGGCGGTTTCGCTGCTGCCGTTGGCGGCAAACAACGTATCTGCCGTTAATTACAAGCTGGGCGACGTGGATAACGACGGCGCCGTTACAGCGGGAGACGCCCGGTTGGCGCTTCGCAAAAGCGTGGGGCTGGAATACTTTGTTTCCGGATCCCGGGAATTTCTCGCCTGCGACGTGGATTGCGATAAAATGGTCACCGCCGCGGATGCGCGGGTGATTCTGCGTGTTTCGGTGGGGCTTGAGAGTTTCGGCGAGATCCCCGTAACAAAAAGTGAGATCATCGAATTCTATGCAAGGGCCGTGAACGACGTCAAAAACAACGGTACCGCTTCTTACAGAAAAAAGGAATATCAAACCTTAGGCACCTTCAATATTACCGGCAACGGCTTTGTAGACAGCGTAATCAAAGACACCGCAGAAAAATACTTTAAAAATGAGGCAAGCGCAGAGTTCCAAACCGCCGAGAAAGGCAAGGATTCTTCAAAGGAAAAAATGCTGGGGTGGAACCTTAAGGACTATTCAAAGGTTGTTTCCGCAAAACTGGAGCAGAATAACGGCAATTATGATATAACTCTCGTTATGGCGGGCGAAAATACGCCTCACAAAGGCGGCAGCCATCTTGACGCAGTGGGTTCCGTTATTCTGTGGGAAGATATCGACGCAGAACTGAAGAACATTTCTCAAATCAAGGAGTACGATATTCGCATCAAGTACCAAAACTATACCATTAAAGCAACGCTTTCGCCCGAAGGGGAGCTGATCGGCATCACCCACCATTGCGATATCACGATTGAGATCAGGCACGCAAAGATTGCTATTTTTACCCTTGAGAATAAGACTGTAAATATGGAAAATACGGTTTTATATTCTGATTTTGCGTATTAAAAGCCGAAGGTTCTCAAAAAAAGCCGCCTTTCCGGGATTCCCGGAAGGGCGGTTTAAATTTCAGTTTGTCGTTCTGCTTGATGAATGATGAACGATGGTGGAAAATGGAATGTGAATTCCGAATTCCGCATTCCGAATTCCGAATTATATCCGCTCTCCGCTCTGAGCGTCAATCGTCCGCGAGGAACGCCTGAATGGTCTGCAGATATTCCAGCACGGTTTCGTCCACGCTGGCGTAGATCTCGTGCTTGCAGTTCTTGAACTGCTTGAGACGGCCGTTTTTCAGCTGGTCGATGAATTCGTTCTCCTTTTCGCTGATCACGCTGGAGTCCTGCTCTGGCTGGCAGAGCAGCACGGGGATGTCGATGTTTTTATTGCGTTCGGGGTCCAGATTCTTCTTTGCCACGCGCATGGCCTCTCTCACCCAGCTGTAAGAGGCGGAGGCGGTTTTCAGCTCGTCGCGGGCGCAGCGTTTGGCGTGGTAGTAATCGAAGCGCGCCTTGCTGGTGTCGTGGCTGTCTTCCCACGTGCGGTCGGGGTTGAAGCCGTGGTGGATGAACACCATATCGTCCCGCTTGCCGATCATGCAGAACACGTTGGTGAGCAGCGTGGTCAGCGCGGGGCTGACGCCGCCGGAATTGGCCTGGATCATCGGCGCCGAAAGGACCGCCTTTTTGAATACGCCGGGGTACGTCTGCAGATACTGCACCGCAATGGCGCCGCCCATGGAGTGCGCGTACAGATACAGCGGCAGATCGCCTGCGGCGGGCTTCACCACGTCGGTAACGAAGCAGTTGAGGTCCTTCACGTACTCTTCAAACTTATCTACCGTTACCACCTCGAATTTATCGGGGTTCTTGCGGTATGATTTGCCGTGTCCGCGGTGGTCGAGGGCAAACACGCTGTAACCCATTTTGATGAAGTTATAGCTCATCTCGCGGAATTTTTCGGCGCTCTCGGTGAACCCGTGCGAGATCACCACCGCGCCGATCGCGTCCGGGATCACGTAGCTCTCGTAATGCAGCTTATTGCCGTCGTAACCGTTGAAAAAGCCGGGTTTTCCGATTTCGGCGAGATACGGCTCCACAATATTCGCCATGGTTTGTTCGTAATCGGCCTCCGAAACGGGAAGGGCGGTCAGTTTTTCAGGCATATGCAGCGCTCCTTTATCGTTTTTATTGTATTATACCATCGTGCGATAAAAAAAGCAATAATTAACAAAAACGTATTTACTTGTAAAAAGAAAAGTGATAAACTGGACCGTATAAGGGGGAATAGCGTTATTATGCGGCATTATACCGAATACGTTCAGAATTTAATGAAAGCCTACCCCGCCGAGGCGCGCGCGCTTTTCGCGGAGGTGGAACAGCGGCTCGATAACGAACCCGCCTTCGGCGACCGGTTCGATTCCTTCCTTACCGCGTATATGGTCGACGAGACCGTGCAGCTCGATCCCGCGCTGGACGCGATGAAGGAGCTGGCGGAGGATATGGGTTACAGCGAGTATACGATGCATTTCATTTTCATCATGAACTGCACCGAGATCCTGAAGGCGAACTATGTGAAAAACGGCGTTCCGCTTTCGGTGTTTGAAGAGAGCGTGGACGACCTGCGCTGCAAGCTTCTGGAGTGCATGGAGTGCGAGGGCGTGCCCGGCACCTTCGTGGCGGGGTGGAACAACGGTTTCCTGAAAATGCGCCGTTTCGCCTACGGCCGTTTCCAGTACGAGGTGTACCACTATAATTTCGATTTCGATTTTATCATGAAGTGCGGGCATAAGGTGAAAAAGGGCGATACCTACGTCAATTTCCACATTCCCTCAAACGGGATCCCGCTTACGGACGAGGTGCGGTTCGATTCTTACCGCCGCGCGTATAAAGAATATAAGCATCTGTTCCCGGACGGCAACGTGCTGTTCGGCTGCGGCTCGTGGCTGCTGTACCCCCGCCACCGCGAGTTCTTGCCTGAAAGACTGAACATCCGCCGGTTCATGGACGATTTTGAGATCGTCTGCTGGGAAGAAAAAGACCATTTCGGCAACGACTGGCGCGTGTTCGGGCACTATTCCGATCTGCCCCTCGCCGAGTGGCCGAAGGATACCGCCCTCAGAAAGGCCTACGTCGAATGGCTGCAGGCGGGCAACAAGGCCGGCGACGGGTTCGGCCTCTTCCTGTTCGACGGCGAAAAGATCGTTCGGTGACAGATTCGAATTTATGAGGGGAAGAACAATTGCGAGCTTGCAGGTCTTTCGATTAACAATTAACAATGAACAATTAACAATTTCGGAAAACACTAACGTGTTTTGATTATTATAAGCGGAGCGAATAGCAAAGTTCTGCCGAACAAGGAAAAACCTGTTTATCCGATGAATATATCCGGGTAAGGGCGAAGCCCTTCCTTAATTGTTTATTTTTAATTGTTCATTGTTCATTTTTAACAGAAAACTTATTGCTTAATCAGGAGGAATAAATATGAAGACTTTCGTATTTCAGGGCGATTCCATTACGGACGCCGACAGAAGCAGAAACAACGACGATTACCGCGGAAACGGCTATCCCACCATGGTGGCGGGCGATCTGGGGTATAAATATCCGGGGCAGTTCCGCTTTCTGAACCGGGGCGTCAGCGGCGACCGGATCGTGGACGTCAACGCCCGCATCCGGCGCGACCTTATAAACCTCTCGCCCGATTACCTGAGCATCCTGATCGGCATCAACGACGTCTGGCACGAGCTGGGCGGACGTAACGGCGTGAACAACACCAAGTTTTACAGGACCTACTGCGACGTTGTTGAAGAGGTGCTCACCATGTGCCCGGGCGTGAAGATCTTCATTCTGGAGCCCTTCGTGCTCAAAGGGCCCGCCACGGAGGATAACTGGGGCGTGTTCGATACCGAGACCCGCATGCGCGCTGAGAGCGCGAAACGCGTCGCCGAAAAATA
>JAFRSZ010000001.1 GCA_017439205.1 Clostridia bacterium | reverse complement strand
GGTCTTGCGCGAAAGGATGCGGATCACGTTGCGGATCTCGTTATCTCTGCCGATCACCGGATCGAGCTTGTTGTCCCTTGCGCGCTGTACCAGGTCCGTGCCGTATTTCGAGAGCGCGTCGTAGGTGCCCTCGGGGTTATCGCCGGTCACCGGCGCGCTTTTCACCTTCGCTAAAGCGGCGGCAAAGCCGTTTTTGGTGATCCCGTGGTCCGAAAGCAGCTTTTTCACGCCGCGCGAACCGGCGGCGAACAGCCCCAGCATCAGGTGCTCCACCGAGAGATATTCGTCCCCGTTCTTTTTCGCCTCTTTCTCGGCCTCGCGCAGCACGGCGCTGATCTCGGCGGAGGCGTAGGGTTCCTTTTCGCTCTGCAGCGTGGGCAGCGCGCGGATCAGCGTATCCAGCTCCGCCAGAAGGCCGTCGCAGTTCGCGCCCATTTTCGTAAACAAACTCGGGATCAGCCCGCCGTCCTGGTCGAGCAGGGCATACAGCAGATGCTCCGGTGTGAGCTCCGGATTGCGGTTTTCCTGCGCCATATCCTGCGCGGTGCGGATCGCGTCTATCGTTTTTTGCGTATAATTCTGAGCATTCATAACCATTCGCTCCTTTCACTCAGATGTAAAGCATGTCTTTCACAAGATAATCGGAATACTCCCGCCGCATCTCGTCCGCCGTCATCCGGCCGGAAACGCAGCGCTTCAGGCACCGGTCGAACAGATGCAGATAGTCCGTGAGCGCGGAAGCCAGCCCGTCCGCGGAGAGCTCCTTTGCGGGAGAAAGGATGCTGCGCGTGAAGCGGCCGTCGAAGAGCGCGTAATCGATGCGCCTGCCCGCGGGCAGGTAAAAGGCGTCCTCGATCTGCTTCCATACGCGGAAAAAGCCCGCCATCGCGTTCAGCAGGGGCTCGGACTGCGTGCGGAAGATCACGTTCAGCTCGCCGATCGTGTCGCCGCCGCCCTTGTAGAGCTGCACCTCGTATTTTACCGTGGGACGGTATTTGTATTCGAGCGCGCTCTTCAGCGACAGGCTCATGCTGTTCGGCGCGAGGAACGGCACCAGGTCCGTGGCGGGGGAGAGCAGCTGCTCCACCTGCGACAGGATCTCGCTGATGCGCCGCTCCGGCGTGGTGAAGCCCACGTATTCCGCCAATACGGAATTGATCAGGTTCGACCGGTTCGTACCCATCCGGTGTGCGAGCTTATCCACCTCACGTACCACTTCTTCGCTGAGCATTAAACTGTATAACGTTTTTGCCATGATATCACTTCTTTCCGGTTTTTCAGCTTCATTATAGCACGCCTCAAAACATTTGTCAAGATAATTATATAAATTTAAATGCGAGTTATAGAAGAATCCAAAACGTAAAAATAGGCTTGTTATACCCATGAAAATATTGTATAATAAATCATACTACAAAAAATGATTGTTTCATTGTTCGGTTCTGTTAATTCCGCATTCCGAATTGTAAAATCGATCATCCGGAGGATCATATGGCTTATTTTATCGGTATCGATCTCGGCACGTCCGCTGTAAAGCTGTTGTTGGTAGACGAGGAAGGAACGGTCAGAAACACCGTTTCAAAAGAATATCCCCTGTACTTTCCGCACCCGGGCTGGAGCGAGCAGCACCCCGCCGATTGGTGGGACGCGGTAAAACGCGGGCTGAAGGAGCTGCTGGCGGGGTTTGACGCCTCCCTTGTTGCCGCGATCGGCTGCGGCGGGCAGATGCACGGCCTTGTGGCGCTGGATGAAAACGACGCGGTGATCCGCCCGGCGATTTTGTGGAACGACGGGCGCACCGAAAAGCAGGTGGAATACCTGAACAACGTGATCGGCAGAGAGAAGCTCTCCGCTTTCACCGCGAACATCGCGTTTGCGGGCTTTACCGCGCCGAAGCTCTTATGGATGCGCGAAAACGAGCCCGAAAACTTCCGCCGCATCCAAAAGATCATGCTGCCGAAGGACTACGTCAATTTTAAGCTCACCGGCGTGCACGCCTGCGATTATTCCGACGCCTCCGGCATGCTGCTTCTGGATGTGAAGAACAAGCGCTGGAGCAGAGAGATGCTTGAAATATGCGGTGTTCCGGAAGCCGCGATGCCCCGTCTGTTCGAGAGCAGCGCCGTTATCGGCACGCTGCTGCCGGACGTCGCCGCCGCGCTGGGGCTGCCGCAAGCGGCCGTCGTTGTTGCGGGCGCGGGGGATAACGCCGCCGCTGCCGTGGGCACCGGGACCGTGAAAAACGGGGACTGCAACATTTCGGTGGGTACCTCCGGCACGGTGTTCATTGCTTCCGATGCGTTCGGCGTGGACCCCAATAACGCGCTGCACGCATTCGCGCACGCCTCCGGCGGGTACCACCTGATGGGCTGCATGCTCAGTGCCGCCGCCTGCAACAAGTGGTTCTGCGAAGACATTCTGCATACAAAGGACTATGCCGCCGAGCAGACGGAGATCACCGATGAAAAGCTCGCCAGGAACGACGTGTATTTTCTGCCGTATCTGATGGGGGAGCGTTCCCCGATCAACGACGCCTCCGCCCGCGCCATGTTCTTCGGCATGCGCATGGATACCTCCCGCGCCGATCTGACGCAGGCGGTGCTCGAGGGCGTGGCCTTCGCATTGCGCGACAGCGTAGAGGTAGCGCGTTCTCTCGGTATCGGCGTGGCGTCCAGCCGTCTGTGCGGCGGCGGAGCGAAAAGCCCGCTCTGGCGCAGGATCATCGCGAACGTTCTGAATATCACGCTGCAGATCCCCGCCGCGGAGGAGGGCCCCGGCTACGGCGGCGCGATGCTCGCCATGGTGGGCGCGGGGCTGTACCCCGACGTGCCCGCCTGTGCCGACGCGCTTGTGAAATACAAAGAGACCGTTTCGCCCGACCCCGCCCTCGCCGCGCTGTATGAAGAGCGGTATCGGACATTTAAAAAGCTGTATCCTGCGGTAAAGGGAATACTGTAAATTGGAATTTACCGTATTATTCTCTTGCATTTCCCGTTAATATCATTATAATATAATATATATTAATTACATTTTATTGTATGGCTGGTGTTCACATGCGTAAGTTCCTTCCGGCGATCGCCGTTGTTATGGCCGCTCTCGCGCTCTGCGGGTGCAGCTTTTTCGTGACGGAATTTGAAACCGGCGCGTCGGATACCGTGTCGGATTATACCTATTACACGTCTCCCGCCTATACCGCTGCGCCCACGTCGGAGTATACCTCCGCCGACGCCGTTGTGCCGGGCACGGACGTTACCTCTTCCACTTCCGTCCCCGCGACGGGCGCTGCCGTCACAACGTATCCCTATACGCAGACGACCGCCGCGCTGCGCCCCACCGAGACCACCGTTCTCGTGCCGCAGAGCACCGCCGCGCCGACGGCCGGCGTTCCCACCACGGCGGAAGGGGAGATCGACCTCAGCATCCGGCTGCCGGACGCCAACGGCGCCATGGAGGTCAGCCTCGACCCCTCAAACAAATTCATCAAAGCGGTACACGACGCCCGCGGGATCGACAATTCTCTGCTGGCGGCGGTTTATTCCGTGCCTGAGAGCGGCCAGAACTACGTGTTTGAGTTTTCTTCCGCAGGCAAACGCACCGCGGACGACCTTCGCCGGGTGTACCTGCTCACTGCCGACGGCGCCGTGACCAGCGTGGCGGCGGCCAGAAACGCCGAGCGCGAGAACCTTTCCTCCACCGAAAACTGGTTCTGCATGAACGTGCTGATCAAGGGCATGGTGTTCAAGGCTGTGGAGGACCGGCTTTCTTGAGAGTTCGGAGATAAGCAGGAATGAAGAAAAATGAAGAAATGAAACAATTCCGCATTCCGCATTCCGAATTCCGAATTAAAAACATCTCCGCGCTCAATATGATTCCGAATTCATTTCTACACGCTGCGGGGCTGTTCCTGCCGCTGTAGAAAATAATAAAAAAAATTTGTTGAAAATCACAAAAAATTTTTAAAAAACTATTGCAATTCGCTTTATGCTGTGTTAGAATGTACCGGTGCGCGAGTGAAAGGGCGTATTATGCCGTTTTACCGTGCTGATGTGCGATGATGCGGGAGGTGACCGTGCCCTTGAGCCGGATAATTTCCGCGGAGTATGTCCGATTACAAAACCGGGCGAAATCCAGTTGTGCCGCAGCGTAAGGCGAACCTTAACCGTTTTGCGCGCAAACGGCGGCATAGCGGTAAATCATGCTGTTCTGTCCGGAATATCTTGCGGATTCCGGACAATAAAAAACAGCGGGCGCGAACAACCCGGCGCCGTGTGATTTTTTATTGAAGCCCGCCCAAATTGAAGGAGGCAACACAAAATGGCAGTTAAGGAAAAAATCAGAATCAGACTCAAAGGCTACGACCACACGCTTGTAGACAAAGCAGCGGAACGCATCGTTGAAACCGCAAAGCGCACCGGCGCCCAGGTTTCCGGCCCCGTACCGCTTCCCACCGAAAAGGAAGTTGTTACGATCCTCCGCGCCGTTCACAAGTATAAGGATTCCCGTGAGCAGTTTGAGCAGAGAACCCACAAGCGCTTGATCGACATTATCCGTCCGTCCGGCAAAACGGCCGAGGCCCTCACGAACCTCGAGCTGCCCGCAGGCGTGGATATCGAGATCAAAATGATGTGATTGATCCGGGTAACCGGTTCACAGGTCAAGTCGGCACGGCCGACCAATAACTTGAAAAGGAGAAAAACAAAATGCAGAAAGGTCTTATCGGTAAGAAGATCGGCATGACCCAGCTTTTCGACGACAACGGCAATTTCATTCCCGTTACCGTGATCGAGGCGGGTCCCTGCGCAGTCGTTCAGAAGAAGACGGCTGAAAAAGACGGCTACGAGGCCGTACAGCTCGGTTTCGGCGATGTAAAGCCCAACCGTGTAAACAAGCCCATGAAGGGCCACTTCGCAAAGAATGACGTCGCCCCCAAGAAAGTGCTCCGCGAGTTCCGTCTCGCAGACGTCGCTTCTCTGAATGAAGGGGACATCCTGAAGGCAGACGTGTTTGCCGCAGGTGAAAAAGTGGACGTCAGCGGCACCAGCAAAGGTAAGGGTTATGCCGGCGCCATCAAGAGATGGAATTTCGGCAGACTGAAAGAGACGCACGGTACCGGCCCCGTCGCCCGTCACCAGGGCTCCATGGGCGCGTGCTCCGACCCCAGCCGCGTATTCAAGGGCAAGAAGATGCCCGGTCACCTCGGCAGCGAGAAAGTGACCGTCCAGAATCTGGACATCGTTAAAGTTGACGCTGAAAACAACCTGATCGCCGTAAAGGGCGCCGTTCCGGGCGCGAAGGGCGGCTACGTTGTGATCACCGACGCAGTGAAAAAAGCTTAAGGAGGAAATGACAGATGCCGAAAATGGATATTCTCAATATGTCGGGCGAAAAGGTTTCCGAGCTTGAGCTGAACGAAAGCATTTTCGCAATCGAGCCGAACATGTCGGCCATGCATATCGCAGTTGTGAATTATCTCGCCAATCAGCGCCAGGGCACGCAGTCCACGCGCACGAGAAGCGAAGTCAGCGGCGGCGGCAAAAAGCCGTGGCGTCAGAAGGGCACCGGCCGCGCGAGACAGGGTTCCACCAGATCCCCCCAGTGGTATCACGGCGGTATCGCTCTCGGCCCCAAGCCCCGCAGCTACAGATTCACCATCAACAAGAAGGTCAAGGCTCTGGCTCTGAAGAGCGCTCTGAGCGCCAAGGTCGCCGACAGCGAGATGATCGTTCTCGATTCCATCAAGCTCGACGCCATCAAAACGAAGGATATCGTTAAGATGCTCGCCGCTCTTTCCGCCGCAAAGAAGACCCTGATCGTTCTCCCCGAAAAGGACGACGTGATCTATCGCAGCGCGCGCAACATCGAAGGCGTGAAAGTCGTTCCCGTGAACACCCTCTGCGTATACGACATCCTGAATGCCGATACCATGGTCATCGCGGCTGACGCTGTGAGCAAGATCGAGGAGGTATATGCGTAATGAGTAAGTTTGCACAGGATATTATCCTCAAGCCGGTGGTAACCGAAGAGAGCATGCTCGGCACCGCGATGAAGAAATACACCTTCGTCGTTGCCAAGGACGCCAACAAGATCGAGATCGCGAAGGCCTGCGAAGAGCTCTTCGACGTGAAGGTCCAGAAGGTCAACACCGTGAACGTACGCGGCCATCTTCGCCGCTACGGCCGCTTCGAGGGCTACACCTCCGCTTACAAAAAAGCAGTGGTCACCCTCACCGAAGATTCCAAAACCATAGAGTTCTTTGACGGTATGTTCTAAAAATCCCGTGTGCCGGAAAGCGACGTATGGCTGAAGCCGGCCGCTAAGCTTCCGGTAATGAACGCAAAACTTCGATTTTCAGAAAGGAATGCGAATCAATGGCTATTAAAGTCTATAAGCCGACGACCAACGGTCGCCGCAACATGTCTACGACGGATTATTCGTCACTGTCAAAGGTTGAGCCCTGCAGAAGCCTTCTTGAGCCTATCAAGAAGACCGCCGGCAGAAACAGCTATGGCAGAATCACCGTTCGCCATCACGGCGGCGGCAACCGCAAAAAATACCGTGTGATCGACTTCAAGCGTCAGAAGCTGGACGTCACCGCTCAGGTCAAGACCATCGAATACGATCCCAACCGTTCCGCGTTCATCGCGCTGATCGAATACACCGACGGCGAAAAGAGCTACATCATCGCTCCCGCCGGCCTGAAGGTGGGCGATCAGGTGGTTGCGGGCGCCGAAGCGGATATCAAGGTGGGCAACGCCCTTCCTCTTGCCAATATCCCCACCGGTACCTTCATCCACAACGTAGAGCTGTATCCCGGCCGCGGCGGCCAGCTGGCCCGCTCCGCAGGCAACGCGGCGCAGCTGATGGCCAAGGAAGGCAAATACGCTCTTCTCCGTCTGCCCTCGGGCGAGCTGAGAAACGTGCCGATCAACTGCATGGCCACCATCGGTACCGTATCCAACGAAGATCACATCAACGTGAAGATCGGTAAAGCCGGCCGTACCCGTCATATGGGTATCCGTCCCACCGTTCGCGGTTCCGTAATGAACCCGTGCGATCACCCCCACGGCGGTGGTGAAGGTAAGAGCCCGATCGGCCGTCCCGGCCCCGTTACCCCCTGGGGTAAGCCCGCGCTCGGTTACAAGACGCGCAACCGCAAAAAGAAATCCAGCAAGCTTATCGTTAAGCGCGTAAACGATAAATAAGACGGAAAGGAGCAATAAATCATGGGCAGAAGCGTAAAAAAAGGACCTTTTGTACAGCAGAAACTGTACGACAGAGTCGTTAAGATGAATGAAAAGGGCGAAAAGATCGTCCTCAAGACCTGGAGCAGAGCCTCCACCATCTTCCCGGAGTTTGTTGGCCACACCTTTGCCGTTCACGACGGACGCAAGCATGTTCCGGTGTACGTCACCGAGGATATGGTCGGTCATAAATTAGGCGAGTTTGCTCCCACGCGTACCTTCCGCGGTCACGCCGGCAGCAAAACCTCGAACAACGGTAAATAAGCTGAAAGGAGTGTTTTAAGATGGAAGCAAGAGCAAAAGCCACTTACGTGCGCATCGCTCCCCGTAAGGTCCAGATCGTGCTTGACCTTATCAGAAACAAGCCCGCCAACGAAGCGAAAGCGATCCTTAAATACACACCCAAGGCTGCGTGTGAACCGCTTGCAAAGCTTCTTGATTCCGCGATCGCGAACGCGGAGAACAATTTCGATATGGACGTTGAGCGTCTCTACGTTGCAGAGTGCACCGTTTCTCAGGGCCCCACGCTGAAGCGTATCCGCCCCAGAGCGCACGGCCGCGCGTTCCGCATCAACAAGAAAACGTCTCACATCAACCTTGTGCTCAAGGAAATGGAATAAGCGGGGAGGAGGAAATACAGCATGGGACAGAAAATTAATCCGACCGGTCTGAGAATCGGTGTCATTAAAGATTGGGAATCCCGTTGGTATGCAGACAAAGCCGCGTTCGGCAACACGCTGGTGTCCGACTATCAGACCCGCGAGTATCTGCTGAAGGCGCTTGCCTCCGCCGGTGTTCCGAAGATCGAGATCGAGCGCGACCCCAAGAGAGTGCGCATCAACATCCACTGCGCGAAGCCCGGCATGGTGATCGGCAAGGGCGGCGCCGAGATCGAAAAGATCAAGGCCACCTGCAAGAAGATGCTCGGCAACGACAAGGACGTTTATATCAACATCATCGAGATCAAGCAGCCCGACCTCAACGCACAGCTCGTTGCGGAAAAGATCGCGCAGCAGCTCGAAAAGAGAGTGGCCTTCCGCCGCGCCGTGAAGCAGGCCATCGGCAGCACGATGCGTCTGGGCGCGAACGGTATCAAGATCCAGTGCGGCGGCAGACTCGGCGGCGCCGAGATCGCCCGCAGCGAGACCTATAAAGAAGGCACCATCCCGCTTCAGACCATCAGAGCCGACATCGACTACGGCTTTGCTGAGGCCAAAACCACCTACGGCCGTATCGGCGTGAAGGTGTGGATCTACAGCGGCGAAGTTCTGCACGACAACAACAGCAGAAACGATTCCCGCAGAAAACCCAGAAGAGATAGGAGGGCGTAAAGATGTTATTGCCTAAGCGTGTGAAATACCGCAGACAGCAGAGAGGCCGCCTTAAGGGCGCCGCACACAGAGGCACCGCCGTGAATTACGGCGATTACGGCCTTGCCGCTCTCGAGCCTGCGTGGATCACTTCGAATCAGATCGAAGCCGCCCGTATCGCCATGACCAGATACATCAAGCGCGGCGGCCAGGTCTGGATCAAGATTTTCCCCGACAAGCCCATCACCGAGAAGCCCGCTGAGACCCGCATGGGTTCCGGTAAAGGTTCTCCCGAATATTGGGTTGCGGTTGTAAAGCCCGGCAGAGTCATGTTTGAGATCGCCGGCGTGGATGAGTCCGTAGCGCGTGAAGCTATGCGTCTCGCCGCAAACAAACTGCCCATCAAGTGCAAGTTTGTGAAAAAGGAAGAACAGGAGGTTGAAGCCGAATGAAAGCCGCAGAAATCAGAAAAATGTCTGCAAGCGAGCTTGACGCCAAGCTCCGCGAGCTGAAGGACGAGCTGTTCAAGCTGCGCTTCCAGCAGGCCATCAACCAGCTCGACAACCCTATGCGTATCAGCGCCGTTAAGAAAGATATCGCCAGAGTGCTCACCGTGCTCCGCGAGAACGAACTTGCCGGCAAAGATGCCTGATAAGGAGGATATCATAAATGGAAAGAAATTTAAGAAAAACCCGTGTCGGCATCGTTACCAGTGATAAGATGGATAAGACCGTTGTTGTTTCGGTAAGAGACAAGGTCCGTCATCCGCTCTATAATAAGATCGTGAATCACACCATCAAGCTGAAAGCTCATGACGAAAACAACGAGTGCGGCGTCGGCGACCGTGTTCTCCTGATGGAGACCCGCCCCATGTCCAAAGACAAGAGATGGCGCGTTGTTGAGATCATCGAGAAGGCGAAGTAAGGAGGCACATATCTATGATTCAGCAGCAGACATTACTGAAAGTTGCCGATAATACCGGAGCCAAGGAGCTTATGTGCATCCGCGTTCTCGGCGGCACGGGCAGAAAATATGCCAACATCGGCGACGTTGTCGTCGCTTCCGTAAAAAAGGCTACACCCGGCGGCGTTGTTAAAAAAGGCGACGTGGTCAAGGCTGTGATCGTGCGTTCCGCGAAGGGCGTCCGCCGTCACGACGGCACCTACATCCGTTTCGATGAAAACGCCGCGGTCATCATCAAGGAAGACAAGAACCCCAGAGGTACCCGTATCTTTGGGCCCGTAGCAAGAGAGCTTCGCGACAAGGATTACACCAAGATCCTCAGTCTCGCTCCCGAAGTTCTGTAAGGGAGGAAAGACTTTATGAGTAAGAAAGTTCATGTTAGAACCGGCGATACCGTGATCGTGATCAACGGCAAAGACAGAGGCAAGACCGGCAAGGTCATGCAGGTCAGCCCCAGCGAGGGCAAAGTGATCGTTGAGAAGGTCAACGTTGTATCCAAGCACGTCAAGCCCCGCAAGATGGGCGAGCCCGGCGGCATCCTTCAGGCCGAAAGCGCTCTGTATGCCGAGAAGGTACAGCTCATCTGCCCCAAATGCGGTAAAGCTACCCGCGTGGGCCACGTGATCGAAGACGGCAAAAAGCTTCGCGTCTGCAAAAAGTGCGGCGCCCACTTCGAATAATCAGAGGAGGAAAGAACGATGTCAAGATTAAAAGAAACCTATAAGAATGACGTAGCTCCCGCCCTGATGAAGAAGTTCGGCTACAAGAGCGTTATGCAGATCCCGAAGATGGATAAGGTCGTTATCAACGTGGGCTGCGGCGAAGCCAGAGAGAACCCCAAGGCCATCGACGCCATCGTGGGCGATATCTCCAAGATCACCGGACAGAAGCCCGTTGTTTGCCTTGCCAAGAAGAGCGTGGCGAACTTCAAGCTGAGAGAAGGCATGCCCAACGGCGTTAAGGTAACGCTGCGCGGCGAGAAGATGTACGAGTTCATCGACCGTCTCTTCAACCTTGCCCTTCCCCGCGTGCGCGACTTCCGCGGCATCAATCCCAATTCGTTCGACGGCAGAGGCAACTATTCCCTCGGCGTGAGAGAGCAGCTGATCTTCCCCGAGATCGAGTACGATAAAGTAGACAAGGTCCGCGGTATGGATATCTGTATCGTAACCACCGCCGCTACTGACGAAGAAGCAAGAGAGCTGCTCAGCCTTATGGGCGCTCCGTTTGCGAAATAAGGAGGGTTTACCATGGCAAAGACGTCAATGAAAGTGAAGCAGGCCAGACCTGCCAAATATTCGACCAGAGCTTACAACAGATGCAAGATCTGCGGTAGACCCCACGCTTATTTGCGTAAATACGGCGTTTGCCGTATCTGCTTCAGAGAACTTGCGCATGCCGGCCAGATCCCCGGTGTGAAGAAAGCAAGCTGGTAATTAAGCTAAGAGCTAAAGGAGGTTTACGGCATGCAGATTACCGATCCCATCGCTGATATGCTCACGAGAATCAGAAACGCGAACTCCGCCAAGCACGACACCGTTTCCGTGCCCGCTTCCAACATGAAGAAGGCGATCGCGCAGATCCTTGTTGACGAGGGATATATCAAAGATTATAAAGTGGTTGAGGACGGCAAGCAGGGCATCATCGAGATCACCCTGAAATACGGCCCCAACAAGAGCCAGGTACTTCTTGGCCTGCGCAGAGTTTCCAAGCCCGGCCTGCGCATCTATACCGACTGCGAGAATATGCCGAAGGTTATGAAGGGCCTCGGTGTAGCGATCCTCTCCACGTCGAAGGGCATTATGACAGACAAAGCGGCCCGCAAGCTGAACGTCGGCGGCGAAGTGCTCGCCTTTATCTGGTAAGGAGGAACGAAAGATGTCAAGAATTGGTAAATTACCCATCATCGTTCCGGCGGACGTCGACGTCAAGATCGACGGCAGCACCGTTACCGTGAAGGGCCCCAAAGGTTCGCTTTCCTCCACGTTCAAGAGCAGCATCGGCATTGAGCTTGAAAACGGACAGATCAAAGTGACCCGTCCGGACGACACCAAAGAGAACCGCTCCCTGCACGGTCTCACCAGAACGCTGATCAACAACATGATCGTCGGCGTTCACGAGGGCTTCAAAAAGCAGCTCGAGATCGTAGGTATCGGTTACCGCGCCGAGAAGGCCGGCAACAACCTTGTACTGAAGGTCGGTTACTCCCACGACGTTACGATGGTTCCTCCCGAGGGCGTCACGGTGGACGTTCCCGCCCCCACCTCGATCGTGATCAACGGTTACGACAAGCAGCTTGTCGGCCAGTTCGCTTCCGAAGTGCGCGGCGTGCGTCCCCCCGAACCCTATAAGGGCAAGGGCATCAAGTATGCCGAAGAAGTGGTTCGCCGCAAAGAAGGCAAAGCCGGTAAGGGCGGTAAATAATAAAAGGAGGATACAGCTATGGTTAACAGACCGAATACGAAAAAAGCCAGACTCGCGCGTCATGCCAGAGTCCGCAATAAGATCCACGGCACTGCCGCTTGTCCTCGCCTGAACGTTTTCCGCTCCCTGAAACACATCTACGCGCAGCTGATCGACGACGACAAGGGCGTGACCCTTGTTTCCGCCAGCACCGCGGAGAAGAGCTTTGAGGAATACGGCGGAAACGTAGAAGCCGCCAAGAAGGTAGGCAAGCTTCTCGCTGAGAGAGCGGCTGCCAAGAACATTGAAAACTGCGTGTTTGACCGCGGTGGCTATATTTATCACGGCCGTGTCCAGGGCTTGGCCGAAGGCGCTCGCGAGGGCGGCCTGAAATTCTGAGAAGGAGGAACCCATTTTGGCTAAGTTTGAAACACCGAAAGAAGCGCCTGAGTTTCAGGAAAAAGTTGTAGCGATCAACCGCGTGTCCAAAACCGTTAAGGGCGGTCGTATCTATAAATTCGCAGCGCTGGTCGTTGTGGGCGACGGCAAAGGCCGCATCGGTTTCGGCCTCGGCAAATCCGGCGAAGTTCCGGACGCCATCCGCAAGGGCATTGAAGACGCCAAGAAGAACATGATGACCGTGTCCCTCAAGGGCACCACGATCCCCCACGAGATCATCGGCAAATACGGCGCGGGCGTTGTGCTCATGAAGCCCGCCGCTCCCGGTACCGGCGTGATCGCCGGCGGCCCCGTACGTGCGGTGGTTGAAACCGTGGGCATCAAGGATATCAGAACGAAGGCCCTTCGTTCCAACAATCCCTGCAACGTTATCAGAGCTACGCTCAACGGTCTTTCTCTTCTGCGCAACGCCGAAGAGGTTGCCGCCGTAAGGGGCAAGACCGTGAAAGAGATCTACGAATAAGGAGTGAACGAACATGGCAGAACTGAACATTAAGCTTAAGAAGAGCCTGATCGGCTGCAAGAAGGATCAGATCGCCACGGCCCAGTCACTCGGTCTTCGCAGGATCGGCGACGAAACGGTGCAGCCCGATAACGAGGCTACCCAGGGCAAGATTCACAAGATCGGCTTCCTTCTGGAAGTAACCGAGGCCTAAGAGCAGAAAGGACAGCTTAAAATGAAACTTCACGAGTTATCGCCTGCTCCCGGTTCCAACAAACCGGTAAAGCGTATAGGCAGAGGCCCCGCTTCCGGTCAGGGCAAAACCGCCGGTAAGGGCCACAAGGGCCAGAAGGCAAGAGCCGGCCGCGGCATGCGCCCCGGATTTGAAGGCGGCCAGATGCCCCTGCAGAGAAGACTTCCCAAGAGAGGCTTCAACAACATTTTCGCCAAAGAGATCGCGATCGTTAACGTCGGCGCTCTGAACGACGCTTTCGAGGCAGGCGCAGTGGTAGACGCTGCCGCGCTGATCGAGAGCGGGCTTGTCAAAAAAGAGCTCGACGGCATCAAGGTCCTCGGCCACGGCGAGCTCACCAAGGCTCTCACCGTGAAAGCAGCCGCTTTTTCCAAAGAAGCTAAGGCAAAGATCGAAGCAGCCGGCGGCACCGCCGAAGAAGCCTGATTCCCAAAACACCTTAACTTCTAACGAAAGGAGCGCGCGCACAAAATGCTAAAAACGTTTATCAATGCGTGGAAGATCGCCGATCTGCGTAAAAAGATGCTTTACACGATCATGATCATCTTCCTCTTCAGATTGGGATGTGCCATTCCCGTTCCGTTTATCAACATCGCAAACGAAGGTCTGGTAAGCGCCGACTCGAATACATTCCTCAACTATCTCTCAATGATGACCGGTGATGCTTTCAACTACGGACGTCTCTTTGCGTTGGGTATCACGCCGTACATTAACGCATCCATTATCCTGCAGCTGCTGGCTGTGGCGATCCCCGCGCTCGAAAAACTCTCCCACGATGAGGAAGGCCGCAAAAAGATGGCCACCATCACCCGTTATGTCACCGTCGGCCTTGCGCTGCTGCAGAGTGTTGCGTATTACGTATACATCTGGAGCCAGGGTATGCTGATCACGAACAAAGACGGTTCCGCATACACCGGTTTCCCGGTCGTGTTCATGGGCGTCGTGGTCGTTTCCGTGCTTACCGCGGGCAGCGCGCTGGTGATGTGGCTCGGTGAGCAGATCAACGACAAGGGCATCGGCAACGGTATCTCCCTGATCCTGTTTGCAGGTATCGTATCGCGTCTTCCCACCACCGTATATTCGCTGGTTATGCCCATCTGGTATCAGGGCGGCTGGTATTACCTGATCTCCACGCTTGCGATCATCTCGCTGCTTGCCATGATCGCGTACATCGTATGGATGGACGCCGCAGAGCGCCGCATTCCCGTACAGTATGCGAAACGCGTGGTCGGCAGAAAGATGTACGGCGGTCAGAATTCCAACATCCCGATCAAGGTGAACATGTCGGGCGTGCTTCCCGTCATCTTTGCAAGCTCGATCCTGTCGCTGCCCCCCACGATCAAAATGTTCGTACAGAACAAGATCGAGGAAGGCAAGTTCTGGGATAAATTCTTCGGCTTGTTTGATTCCACCCATTGGGTGTACGGCATCATCTATTTCCTGCTGATCATCTTCTTCGCGTATTTCTATGCGTCCATTCAGTATAATCCCGTGGAAATGGCAAACAACCTTTCCAAGAACAGCGGTATGATCCCCGGCATCCGTTCGGGCAAGCCCACCGCCGATTATATTGCGAAGATCATCTCGAAGATCGTTCTTCTGGGCGCGCTGATGCTCAGCGTTGTGGCGCTGTATCCGGTGCTCTTTACCCAGATCACTACGGCCGTCGGCAAACCGATCAACGTAGCCATCGGCGGTACCTCCATCATCATTCTTGTTGGTGTTGCCCTTGAAACGGTTCAGCAGATCGAGAGCCAGATGATGATGCGCCACTATAAGGGCTTCCTTGATTAAGGAGGAACCCGATGAATATCATATTTCTCGGGGCTCCGGGCGCAGGCAAGGGGACGCAGTCGGAGATCGTAAGCGAAAAGTTTGCGATCCCCACCATCTCCACCGGAAACATCATCCGTGCCGCGCTGAAGAATGAGACCGCCATGGGGCTGAAGGCCCGCAGCTATATTGAAGCGGGGGACCTGGTCCCGGACGACGTTGTGATCGGTATCATTCAGGAACGTCTGGCTGAAGACGACTGCAAAAACGGCTTCATACTGGACGGCTTCCCCAGAACGATCCCGCAGGCCGAAGCGCTGGACGCCATGGGTATCAGGATCGACAAGGTCATTGATATCGAGGTTCCGGACGAGAAGATCGCTCAGCGGCTCTCCGGCCGCAGAGTGTGCAGAAACTGCGGAAACTCCTATCACATCGAATACAAGAAACCTGCATCCGAGGGCATATGTGATGCGTGCGGCGGCGACCTCGTCCAAAGAGCGGACGACGCGCCCGAAACGGTTCTCGAACGGCTTTCCGTTTACCACGAAAAGACCGAGCCGCTGAAAGCATACTATGAAAAGAAGAACCGTCTTTTCACAGTGCAAGGGCAGGAGCGTGTGGAAGATACCACCGCCCTTACCCTGAAGTTACTGGAGGAATAAGCATGATCGTGCTGAAAACACGCCGCGAATTGGATCTCATGCGTGAGGCGGGAAGAATTTCCGCCGCAGCACTGAAGGTTGCAGGGGAGGCTGTTGCCCCGGGCGTATCCACCTGGGCGATCGACCGCATCGCGCACGACTACATCGTGAGCCAGGGCGCGAAACCGGCCTTTCTGAACTACAACGGTTTTCCCGCAACCGCATGCATTTCCGTAAATAATGAAGTGATTCATGGTATCCCCGATAAGAAACACATCCTTCGCGAGGGCGATATCGTAAGCATCGACCTGGGCGCCGTGTACAACGGCTTCTGCGGCGATAACGCTTACACGTTCTTTTGCGGCAAGGTGAGCCCCGAAGCCGAGCGGCTGTGCAACACCACGAAGGAAGCCCTTTACGTGGGCCTCAAACAGGCTGTTGCAGGAGGCAGAGTGGGCGATATCGGCGCTGCGATCTGCGAATACTGTGTTTCGAGAGGATACGGGGTTGTGCGTGATTACACCGGCCACGGTGTAGGCGCCCACCTGCATGAAGACCCTTCGGTTCCGAATTACGGTAAACCGGGCAAGGGCGTAAGACTGATCCCGGGCATGACGATCGCGATCGAACCGATGATAAACGAAGGCGTTGAAGACGTCAAAGTCCTCAGGAACAACTGGACGGTTGTTACCGCGGACGGAAAGCTTTCGGCGCATTATGAGCATACCGTAGCCATCACGGAAGGCGAATGTGTGATCCTCACACAGTGTTGAACGGAGGGGCAGGGCATGCAGACGGGCAGCGTGGTGCTGAGTTTATCGGGCAGAGACAAAGATACGTTTCTGGCGGTAACGGGCACGGACGAACGGTATATATACGTTTGCGACGGCAAGGCGAGGCCGCTTCATAACCCAAAGCGGAAGAACCCGAAGCACGTGCAGCCGACACAAAAACGTTTATCGGAGGCTGCGCTTCACTCAGACAGGAGCCTGAGAAAGGCGCTGGCGATCGCAAAAAGCGAAATTGAATCACGGAGGTAGATCTTATGTCCAAGCAGGATAACATCGAAATCGAAGGCGTCGTTGTAGAGGCACTTCCGAACGCAGCGTTCAAGGTGCAGCTCGAAAACGGCAAGGTCATTTTAGCGCACATCTCCGGCAAGCTGCGAATGAATTACATCCGCATCCTTCCGGGCGACAAGGTGACCGTTGAATTATCACCCTATGATCTCACAAAAGGACGCATTACCTGGCGTTCGAAATAATACGGCGCTCCGGCAGGGGAACCGTAAAAAATATTAGGAGGTATTCACAATGAAAGTCAGACCTTCTGTAAAGAAAATTTGCGAGAAGTGCAAAATTATCAAGCGCAAGGGTAAAATCATGGTGATCTGTGAAAATCCCAAGCACAAGCAGCGTCAGGGCTGAGCCCGGCGTCAACCGAAAAATTTGGAGGTGCAACTGACAAATGGCACGTATATCCGGTGTAGACCTTCCCAGAGATAAGAGAATCGAAATCGCTCTCACGTATATCTATGGTATCGGTCGTAAAACAGCCAGCGATATTATCAAAGCAACAGGCGTAGATCCCGACATCAGAGTGAAGGATCTCACCGAAGACGACGTTTCGAAGCTTCGTGAGTATATCGACCACAACGTAAAGGTGGAAGGCGATCTCAGAAGAGAAACGGCATACGACATTAAGAGACTCGTTGAAATCGGCTGCTATCGCGGCGTGCGTCACAGAAAGGGCCTTCCTGTAAGAGGACAGCGCTCCAAGACCAACGCGCGTACCCGCAAGGGCCCGAAGAAGACGATCGCGAACAAGAAGAAGTAAGGAGGGAACGAACGTATGGCTACCAAAGCTACAGCTAAAAAAGGCGTGACCCGTAAACGCCGTGAACGCAAAAATATCGAGCGCGGTTCAGCTCATATCCAGTCCACCTTCAACAACACCATCGTAACGATCTCCGATACGCAGGGCAACACCGTTTCGTGGGCCAGCGCCGGCGAGATGGGTTTCCGCGGTTCCAGAAAGAGCACGCCGTTTGCCGCGCAGACTGCTGCCGAAACCGCCGCGAAGCTCGCTATGGAGCACGGCATGAAGACCGTTGAGGTTTTCGTTAAGGGCCCCGGCCAGGGCAGAGAAGCCGCGATCCGCGCGCTGCAGACCGCCGGTCTCGAAGTAACGATGATCAAAGACGTTACCCCCATTCCTCACAACGGCTGCCGTCCTCCCAAGAGAAGACGCGTTTGATTACTACAAGGAGGAAACTATTTTATGGCTAAAAATGCACAGCCCGTTGCAAAACGCTGCAAGGCGCTGGGGATCGCTCCCTCCGCCATGGGCTACGATAAGAAGATCACAAACCGCAACCCCAAGGGTCAGATGAGAAGAAAGCAGAGCGAATATGCCATCCAGCTCAACGAGAAGCAGAAGGTTAAATTCGTTTACGGCATGCTTGAGAAGCAGTTCCGCTCCTACTATGAGCGCGCCGAAAAAATGCCCGGCAAATCCGGCGACAACCTGCTGATCCTCTGCGAAAGACGTCTTGACAACGTTGTTTACCATCTCGGTTTCGCGCAGACCCGCCGTCAGGCCCGTCAGCTGGTGAACCACGGCCACTTCACTGTGGACGGTCACAAGGTAAACATTCCGTCTTATCAGGTAAAACCCGGCGAGGTGATCGCTGTTGCGCAGAAGAGCCGCTCTTCCGTACTCTTCACCAAGCTCACCGGCGAAGATGCGCCTTTCGTTACCGTACCCGAATGGCTGAGCCTCGAGAGAAACGAGCTCAAGGGCACCGTTCTCAGAATGCCTGAGCGTGCAGATGTGGACTTCCCCGTGGAAGAGCACCTTATCGTTGAGCTTTATTCCAAGTAATCCCTTCCCCGGTAAGGCTATCAGCCTAACGAATTTATTAAGGAGGTTTTTGAATGATCGGAATTGAGAAACCCAGCATCACTGCAGCCGATATGAACGGTGACGGTTCCTACGGCAAATTCGTACTGGAACCCCTTGAAAGAGGCTACGGCACCACCATCGGCAACAGCCTGCGCCGCGTTCTGATGTCCTCTCTGAAGGGTTATGCCATCACTTCTGTGAAGATCGACGGCATCCTTCACGAGTTCTCTACGCTTGAGGGTGTGAAAGAGGACGTTACTGAGATCGTACTGAACTTAAAGAACGTGATTCTTAAGATCTACGGCAACAATTCAAAAACTATGTATATCGACGTGTCGAATGCCACCGAGATCACTGCGGGCGACATTCACGCGGACGCAGAGGTAGAGATCCTGAACCCCGACCATCACATCGCGACCCTTTCTCCGGACGCGCACGTGAACATGGAGCTCACGGCGGATATCGGCAGAGGCTTTGTTTCCGCTGAAGACAACAAGAAGCTGCTGAATCCCCCCATCGGCGTGATCGCGATCGATTCTACCTATACCCCCATCAAAAAAGTCAACTTCACGGTTGAGAATACCCGCGTCGGCGATATCACCGACTACGATAAGCTCACGCTGGAAGTTTGGACCAACGGAACCATGTCCGCCAAGGACGCCGTTTCGTACGCAGCCAAGATCCTCAACGAACACCTCAATCTTTTCGTCGACCTGTCTGAAGAGACCAGCGGCGTTGAGATCATGGTGGTCAAAGACAATGACTCTAACAAGCAGACACTTGAGATGACCGTTGAGGAGCTTGACCTTTCCGTTCGTTCTTTCAACTGTCTGAAGAGAGCGAACATTCACAAGGTCGGCGATCTGATCGAAAAGACCGAGGATGAGATGATGAAGGTCAGAAATCTCGGCAAGAAGAGTTTGGACGAAGTGATCCAGAAGCTTGCGCAGTTCGGTCTTTCCCTCCGTCAGGAGGATGAATGATCCACGCCGCCCATTTCCCCTTACTAAAGATGAAGGAGTGAATTTAAATGCCCGGAACCAGAAAGCTCGGCAGAACCACCGATCATCGTAAAGCGATGATGAGAGCCATGGTAACTTTCCTGTTGGAAAACGGCAAAATCGAAACCACGGTTACGAGAGCGAAAGAAGTTCGCGCGATGACTGAAAAGATGATCACGCTTGCTAAGGTCGATTCCCTGCACAACAAGCGTCAGGCCCTCGCCTATATCACCAAAGAGGACGTTGTGAACAAGCTCTTCAATGAGATCGCGCCCAAGTATGCGGACGCAAACGGCGGTTACTGCCGTCTCATCAAAACCGGCCCCCGTCGCGGCGACGCCGCCGAGATGTGCATCATTGAGCTCATCTGAACGATGGAAGAATAACGAAGAAACGCTCCGGCTCCCGGGGCGTTTTTTAATGAACGGAACGGTTCAAATTACAGTTTATCGGGCTGTTGCCCGATAAACTGTAATTCAGCCGTTCGCTGTTCGCCGTTCGCCGTTCGCTCTGAAACAGAAAAAAGTGTTGTATTATTTGAAGGTTGATTGGATCCGAAGATTTCTTTTTATAATACCGATTGCATAACAAAACTTTCGTT
>JAFRSZ010000174.1 GCA_017439205.1 Clostridia bacterium | reverse complement strand
GTCACGGTGGGATACGCCGCGTTGTAGGTTGCCGTCTTGCTCTGCGTGGTGGGCACGCCGCCGTTGCCGTCGTAAACCACTGTGTAGGTGTTCGCGGTCCACTGCGCGGTGAGCGTATCGGCTTTGCCGTCGCCCGCGCCGAAGGTGTAGGTATTGCCGGAAAGCGTGCCGTTTTCGTCGCCGCCGAGCACCCAACCATTGAAGGTGTAACCGGTCTTCGTGGGCTGCGTAAGCGTCAGCGTGGTGTTGTAATCCTGCGTGTATTCGCCCTCGGTACCGCCGGCGCCGCCGTTCTGATCAACGGTGACCTTGCTGGTGTGGATCGTCCATTTGGCGGTGATCGTATCGGTCGTGCCGTTTGCCTCACCGAAGGTGTAGGTGCTGCCGGAAAGCATGCCGTTCGCGCCGCTCGAAAGCGTCCATCCGTTGAAGGTGTAGCCCGTCTTAGTGGGTTCGGAAAGCGTGAGCGTTTCGCCGTAGGCATCCGTATATGCGCCTTCGGTTGCACCCGTGCCGCCCGCAAGATCTACGATCACCTTGCTGGTATTGATCTGCCACTGCGCGGTGAGGATATCGTTCGCGCCGTCGGCCGGGCCGAAGGTGTAGGTGTTGCCGGAAATCGAACCGTTTACCGTGCCCTCGCTGGTCAGCGTCCATCCGGTGAAGGTGTAGCCGGTGCGGGTGGGTTCGTCGATCGTCTTAGCGGTGCCGTAATCCTGGGTATAGGAAAGATCCGCGGTGCTGCCGCTCCAGTTGCCGCCGTTGGCCTTCACGGTAACGGTGCTGGTGTGGATCGTCCAGTGCGCGTACAGCGTGGTGGAGGAGGTCAGATTATAAACGGTGGTACCGAGCGTGATTTCGCTGCCGCCCTCCGCCGCAGTCCACCAGCCGGCGAAGGTGTAGCCGGTGCGGGTCACAGCCGTGGCAGGCTCGGGATACGCTACGCCGTAGGTGGCGGTTGCGGTCTGGGAATTCGGCGTGCCGTCGTTGCCGTCAAAGGTCACGGTATAGGTATTGGCGGTAAACTGCGCCACAAAGGTCTCGGGCGCTTCAGCCGCACCGGCGGCGTTGCCGAAGGTGTAGGTGTTGCCGTCCAGCGTGCCATTGGCGGCCGTGGTGCGGGTCCAGCCGGTGAAGGTATAGCCGGTCTTTACGGGAGCCGCGATCGTCACGGTATCGCCGCTGTCACCGTTGGCGCTGAAGGAACCGGTATAGGCGTTTTCGCCGACCGTCATCGTTGCGCCGTCAAAGCTGAACAGCACGTAGCTGTGGTTGATATGCCAGTGCGCGTACACGGAAGTGTTGCCCGCGGTGGTATAGTTGCCGGTGAAGGTGACCTGGCTGCCGGTATCGTCCGCGGCGGTGAACCAGCCGTCAAACGTGTGGCCTGCCCACGTTACGATGGGCGCTTCGGGCCATGCGGCGTTATAGGTTACCGTGCGGGTGGTGTAATCGGCGGTGCCGTCGTTCTTATAATAGGTTACGGTGTAGGTCTTGGGCGTCCAGGTGGCGGTCAGGGAATCATCCGTCTCATTGGGACCGAAGGTATAGGTGGTGCCGGAGAGCGTACCGTTATTGCCCGTTCTGGTCCAGCCCGCAAAGTCGTAGCCCGTCTTGGTGGGATCATTTACGGTAAGCGTATCAAGATACGCGCCGTCAAAGTCATGCGCGGAGCTATACTCGGTGGTGCCGACCACGACCTTGCCGCCGTTGGGATCCACGGTGAGCGTGCTCTCGTGGATATTCCAGTGCGCGTACAGCGTGGTGGCGGAGGTCAGCGTGTAAACGGTGGTGCCGAGCGTGATCTGGGTGCCGCCCTCGGCCGCAGTGAACCAGCCCGCGAAGTCGTAGCCGGTTCTGGTGGGATCCGCCGCCGTGGGATACGCCGCGTTGTAGGTGGCGGTTGCGGTCTGCGTGGTGGGCACGCCGCCGTTGCCGTCAAAGGTGACGGTATAGGTGTTCGCGGTCCACGTGGCGGTGAGGGTATCTTCAGCGTCGGCCGTGGGACCGAAGGTGTAGGTGCTGCCGGAAAGCGAGCCGTTTACCGTGCCCTCGCTGGTCAGCGCCCATCCGGTGAAGGTGTAGCCGGTCTTCAAGGGCGTGCCGAAGCTTTTCGTCGCTTTATAAGCGCCGGTGTATTCGTCGCCGTCGGCAACGCCGGTCAGCGTGCCGCCGTCAAGGTAAACGGTCACCTTGCTGGTGTTCGCGGCGGCGGACTGCAGCGTGAGCACGGTATTGCCGGTGAAGTAGTTGTTTGCGGTGTAGGTGACGGTGCTGCCATCCTTCACAGCTGTTACGGTGACGTCCGCGTTATCACTGGTAAGCTCAGGCGTCGCGGCGGTGTAGCCCTCCGCCAGCGTGATGCTGAACGTGAAGGTATCGAACCAACCGATGGGCGCGCTGGTTGCGGGCACGGGCGTGTTGATCGTGAGCGTATCGCCGCCGTTGTTGATGAAGGTCAGCGTGTAGGTGTTCGCCACAAGGTCGCCAAGATCGATCTCCATATCGGCGGGATCGGTGGATTGCGCGACCACCATGATATGGGTATCGTCGGTCTTTATGAGCGTATCAAGAATGCCGTTGGTAACGCTGACGCTGAGATCGGAGACCTGCGTATCCGTGTAGCCGTCCGCCAGTTCAACGGTGAACATGACGTAACCGTGATATGCGACGAAGCCGGTCTCGGTTGCGGGGGCAACGAAGCCAGTGCCCTTGTTCAGCGTGACGTCGTAGATGTTCTCATGGCCGGTCACGTTCAGGGTCACGTCCGAGATGATGTTGCCGGTAACGGTGATCACATAGGTATCATCCGTGCCGTCCTTCAGGGCGACGGAGGCGGTGAGACCTTCCTGTTCGGTGATCATTTCCACGTCAGGCGCAGCATCCTGGAAGCCGTCCGCCATCTGTACCTCAACCGTTACGCCGGAGGTATTGTAGTTCACGGTGACCACGGCGGGCTGCTCGGCAAACGCCTCGGGATTCAGAAGATTGGTGACGACGTTGTAGGTAAGCTGCGCACCGGAAACGGTGATCACGTTATCGTCGTTGACGCCGGTGACGGAGACCGTCATCACGTCGCCGGAAATGCTTGTGGTGAACCCGGCGTTGCCGGTGACGTTGACGTCGATCGCGTTTACGTCGAAGCCGGTTTCGGGCGTGATGGTGATGGTGTAGTTATCGCCGTAAAGCGCATTGTGCGGATACTCTACGGTATAACCGTCGGGCGTGCCGTCCAGCGAAATGCTGTACTGGTGCTTCGTCCACTTGGCGTATACGGTAGTACCATCCGTCAGCATGTAATTCTGCGACAGGTTCACGGGCGTGGTACCCTCGGCGTCGACGCACCAGCCGCCGAAGTCGTAACCCGTGCGGGTGGGCTCGGTATCGGGCGTAGGCCACTGCAATCCGTAGGTTGCGGTCTTGGTCTGCGTGTTGGGCGTGCCGTTGTTGCCGTCGAACACCACGGTGTAGGTGTTGGCGGTCCACTGCGCAGCGTAGGTATCGGTACCGGCTGCCGTGCCGTAGGTGTAGGTATTGCCCACAAGCGAACCGGCAGCGGTGGAGGCGTTTTCACCTTCCGTTACACGGGTCCAGCCAGCGAAGGTGTAGCCCGTTCTGGAGGGCTGCGTTACGGTATAGGTCGCGCCGTAGGTGTTCGTATCGGTTTGGACCGTAGTATTATCGGGCCACTTGCCGCCGTTGGCGTCGAACCTTACGGTGGAAGTGTTCTTGACGGCGTTCGTCATCGTGATCACGACGTCGCCGGTGGCGTTTGCGACCGTGTAGGTATAGCTGCCGCTGACGGCGGGGGTGACGGACGTGCCGCCCACGGTGGCGGAAACGATCAGGTCGCTGCCGGAATCCACGTGGAAGCCGTCGTTCAGTTCGATGCTGTAGGTCACGCTGCTGCCGTGCGTCACGGTAGCCTGTACGGTGGGACGTCTGTAGCCCATTTCCGCTTCATTCCAGGCTTCGCTTGCGGGATTCAGCGTTACAGTGTAGATGTTGAGATCCAGCGGGTGGGTTCTGACCACCACGTTGGATTCGCCATGGTTGGTAACGGTGAATCTGATGGTATTGTTAACGGTATTTTTTACGCCGTCCGGGACCGCGGCGGCACCTTCATCCACATATGCGGCGGGATCACGGCCGGTGGACTGGGTATAGCCCGTCTCCAGTTCCACGGTGAAGGTCTGGCTGCCGCCGTAGGTGATGGTCTTCTCAATGTATTCCGCGGAAGCGTCTTCCGTAAAGTGGAAGCCGGTGTTCTTATAGAATCTTACGGTATACTGCTTGGCGGTCCATACCGCGTACAGATCCACGACCGTGCTGCCCTCTTCGCCGGTGGCGAGGTTTTCGGTGGCCGGGGAGACCTGACCGCAGTCGTAAACCAGGGCGCCGTTCTCACTGGTGGCCCAGCCGTCGATGGTGTAACCCAGACGGTAGCCGAAGTAATCCTCGGGCGCGAAGGTGAACTCGGTATCGTAGTAAACGGTCTCGGTCTTTTCGCTGGAGGGAGCGCCGTCTACGTTATAATGATATCTGAGGGTGTAGGGGTTCTTGCTCCACTGCGCGGTGAGCATATCGGTGACCCTGTTCTCAAGACCGAAGGTGTAAACGGGCGTGCGGCTGTTAAGGTCGTCGACCGAACCGTTGGGCGCGGCGCCGTTTTCACCGGTCAGGGTCCATCCGTTGAAGGTGTAACCGGTACGCGTGAAGTTTCCGTCCACGTTGTAGGTGGTGGAGGAATCCTGCGTTACGGTGATGATCGCGTCGTTGTTGTCGTGGTCGATCTTCAGGGTGCTGTGGTTGCGTTCCCACTGCGCGGTAAGAGTGAGGTAATAGTAGCCGTCGCCGGTGTTCAGGACGCCGTTATCCAACAGCAGCGCGCCTGTTACCGGATCGCCCGCGTTATAGGAAACATCGTTGCCGTCTTTCCACTCGGTGAAGGAATAACCCGGATACGCGAAGCCGTTTTCGGCTACGGTGAAGCTGCCGAGCAGATCGTAGCGGATGGTCTGGCTGCCGGTGCTGCCGGAGGTACCCAGACCCTTATCGTAAACGATCACGTAGGTGTTGGGCGTCCACTGCGCGTACAGCTTGATCACGTCGTTCTCGTCCGCCCAGTCGATCAGGTTGTTGTTCGTGAAGGCATAGTTCGTGCCCACATGCGTCCCCATTCCGTCGGCGGCGGTGTTCCAGCCGGTGAAGCTGTAGCCGGGCTTGACGAAGCTGCCTTCGGTCGCGTAGGTGTTTACGCCGAGCGTATCGTAAACGACGCTCTGGTTTGCGGGACGGTTACCGGAGCCGCCCTCGCCCGCATAATATTCAACGGTGTAGGTCACGGCTTCCCACTTGGCGTAGAGATCGGTATTTGTGCTGAGCGTGTAGCTTGCGCCGCCGTTGCCCGCGAAGGTGGTGAAGGTGTCTTCTTTATACCAGCCCTTGAACTCGTAACCGACGCGTATGGGCGTGGGAAGCGTTACGCTGCCGAAGGTCCAGTTGGCGGTGAGGGTGACGCTGCCGTTCTGCGCGGAGGTCAGGTTCACAACCTCCTGGCCGTCGGTATAGGTGTTGCCGCCGAAGCTCCAGTTTGCGAACTGAGCGGAAGCGGAATCGGTGGTATCCGCTCTGCCGTCCAGATATTTATAGGTGACGGTGTGCGAACGTACGAAGCCGTTCTCGTTCAGGTTGAAGTATACGTCGTAGGTCGCGTTCTGCGAAGCGGTGTTGCCGCCGGTCGCGTCGCCGCCGTTGTAATTCACGGTGTAGGTATAGGGCGCCCAGATCGCGTACAGCGTGACCGTGCCGTTCTTGCCCGGGTAGTGGGCATCGTCAAACACGGCGTTCGGCGCGTATTCGGCGGTGGTCGCATCGGCGTTCGTGTTCCAGCCCACAAAGCTGTAACCGGTGAGCGTGGGCGTTGCGGCGTCAAGGTTGATATCCGTGCCGTAGGTCTTGGTCACGCTTGAAGGCGAGGGCATGCTGCCTGCCGTGCCGGCGGTGGTAACGCCCTTGCTGTCCTCGGGCAGGTTGGCGTTGTAAGCCACCGTGTAGGTATGCTGAGTCCACTGCGCCTGAAGCGTGACTGCGCCGTATTTGCCTTCTACGGAGGTATCGCCCGCGTAGCTCGCGGCGTTCCAGTTGCCGCCGTTGGAAGTTACATTCCAGCCCGCGAAATCGTAACCGGTCTTTTCGGGGGTCTTGATCGCGGCGACCGCGCCGTCCGTGGTTGCGGCGGTGATGTAGTAATACGCTTCGCCGGAAGCGTCCTGGTTCACGGACGCAAGGCTGTCGGTATAGGTGATCTTATAGCGTACCGCCGTCCATTTGGCGTACAGGGTGATATCCTCTGTGGTGGTGTAGCTGCTGCCACCCTCGTAACGGGTGCCGGTGCAGCCCTCGTTCAGATACCAGCCTTCAAAGCTGTAACCGTTGCGGGTGGGTGTGGGCAGAGTAACGTAGCCGGTATTCCACTGCGCCGTAAGAGTAATCACGTTGCCGTTCTGCGCAGTGATGTTCTTAACGGTCTGACCGTCGGTATACGTCAGCGACATGCCGCCCGCGTTGCCGGTCCAGTTGGCAAACGTATAGGTGGCGACGGCGGTGCCATCGGCGATATCGTAATTATAATCGTAAGTTACTGTGTATTTGCGCTCGTACGTATTGGAAGAGAGCGCCTTTTCTTCGTCGTAATCGAAGCCCTGGTTCGGCATCGTGCCGCCGTTCGGCTGCGTCGTGGTACCGGTTGCGCCGCCGCCCGCGAACGCCACTTCATAATGAATGGGTTCCCACTGCGCGTACAGGGTCACAACGGCGTCCTGCGTATTCGCGTGATCGACCGTCATGGAGCCGCCCTTTGCGTAAGCCGTGCCGCTGCCGTCGGAGACCGTGGTCCAACCGCTGAAGGTATAACCGGTGCGCCCGGGCTCGGTGGAGCTCAGCGTGAGCGCGGTATCGTAGGTCTTGGTCTGGTCGCCGGGAACGTTGCTCACCGTGATACCGGTGGGAGCGTTGCCGTCATAACGGATCGTATAGGTCACGGGCGCCCAGATGGCGTAGAAGTTCAGCGTGCCGTTCTGCGTCATATCGGCGGGGTCCGCATTGAAGCCTGTGCCCGCAGCATACGCGCCGACGGTGGCGTTCTCATTCAGATCCCAGCCCTTGAAGGTATAACCCGTGCGGGAGGGCGCGGCAGGCAGGGTGATGGAGGTGCCGTAGCGCTTGGTAACGGTGCTCGGGCTCGGCATGCCGGTAACGGTATCGGTCGTGTTCTTATTATAAACTACATTATAAGTAAGGCCGACCCAGTGCGCGTACAGATCCCGGTTGCCGGCGTGCGTGTAGTTACCGGTCACGGTCACCTTATTGCCTTCGGTGCAGGCGCTGTCGGTATACCAGCCTTCAAGCGTGTAGCCGGTGCGGCTCCACTCGGAGGGTACGTTCACCCACGCGCTGTCGTAGGTCTGGGTGGTTACGGAGGTCACCGTGCCGCCGTCGTTCATATGGAACGTTACGCTGTAGTTGTTGGCGGTCCACTCTGCGTACAGGGTGATGGATTCCTCCATCGTAAGGCCTTCAACACCCGACTGGCCGAGATCGAAGTGCGTGGCCGCGCCGCCGGAAGCGTTCCTGTTCCAGCCGGTGAGGGTGTAGCCGGTCTTCTGCAGGTTACCGGTGTTGGCGCGCAGCGTTACGGCATGCAGGTAACCGCAGTTCTCCTGCGTGGCGGGCGCGGTACCGGAAGTGGCGTTGTTGGCGTCATATATAATATCGTATGTATGCTCTACCCAGTGTGCGTACAGCAGGATATCGGCGGTGGGATAGTAGGTATCGCCGGGCGCGCCGATGCGGTTTGCAGCCGTGCAGTCGGAATCGGTATACCATCCCTCAAGCTGATAACCGGTGCGGCTGTAGCTGTCCAGCTCAACGCCGCCGTCCTTCCAAACGATGTAGAGCTGCGCGGTGCCGCCGTCGGTCGCCGTGAGGTTGCGTACCGTGCCCTGGTTGGCGTAGTTCACCGCCGCGTCGCGAGTGGATTCCTTATTCGTTGTGGTCCAGCCCTTGATGTTGTAGGTGGCGGTCTCTTGGTGAATGGAGGGACCGGAGTAGTTCTCATTATACCTTACCGTATAAGCGCGGTTAAAGCCGTTGGCGCTCAGGGTATGGTCCGCATCGTAAGCGAGCGGGCCCTGATCGGTCATCGAGCCGCCGGTTTTCAGCGAGCTGTTGAAGTGGATGGTATATGTGTTCGCCGTCCACTTGGCATACAGATTCACCGTGCCGTTCTTGCCGGGGAACAGGTCGTCGTTATTGATCAGCGCGCCCGCCGCAAAGGTGGTGCCGGTGCCGTCCGCTTTGGTGTTCCAGCCCGCGAAGGTCCAGCCGGTAAGGGTGGGCTGGGTGGAGCTGAGGTTCACGTTCACAGAATAGGTCTTCTGCGTGTTGGTAAGCCCGTGCATATCCACGCTCGCCGTGGCGTTGGAGGGTGTGTTGGCGTTATACGCGAATTTGTAGGTCTGCTCCGTCCAGTGCGCGTACAGCGTTATGTTCGCCTCGGGCGTGTAGGAAGCGCCGCCGTTGCCGATCTTGGTGCCGCCGGTGGCAGCGTCGTACCAGCCGTCGAAGTCGTAACCCGTGCGGGTGGGCGTGGGCAGGGTAACGCTGTTCAGCGTCCAGTTCGCGTAAAGCTGGAACGTGCCGGAGGTGGCAAGGTTCGTTACGCTCTGCTTATCATTATACACCTTCGCGCCGCTTGCGCTGGTGGCCCAGCCGTTGAACGTGGCGGCAGCGTCAGCGGTAGTATCCGCCGGAGAATTTGTATAGTTATATTTGTACGTCACTCTATAGGAGCGGATAAAGCCGTTGGGCGAAAGCTGCTGCGCCGTATCGTAGGTGAACGCCTGATTACCGCTCGCGTCGCCGGTGGAGCCGGAGGTGGAGCCGTTACCGTTGAAATGCACGGTGTAGGTGTTCCTGCTCCACTTGGCGTACAGCGTAACGGTAGCGCCGGAGGCGGAGGCATAGTCATGGTCCAGCGTGCCGCCCGCAGCATAGGTCGTGCCGCTGCCGTCCGCCGCGGTGTTCCAGCCCGTAAAGGTCCAACCGGTCAGGCTCGGCGTGGAGGACGTGAGCGTCAGGTTCGTGCCGTAGGTCTTGGTCTGGCTGCCGGGCACGCCGGTCACGCTGCCGCTGGCGCCGTTGGGCTTGTTGCCGTTATAGGCGACCGTGTACTGGTGGCCGTTCCACTGCGCCGTAAGGGTCACGTCGCCGTATTTGTTGGTAAGGGACGTGCCCGCGGTGTAGATCTGATTCGCCGTCCAGTTGTGCGGCGCCGTGGCGGAGGTGCACTTCCAGCCCGCCCAGTCGTAACCGGTCTTGGAAAGCGCGGCTTTGATGGTCGCCCCCGCGGAGTTCTCGATGTAATAGGTCTGCGTGGAGGAATAGGTGGAATCGAGGCTGTCTTTATACGTAATGGTATACGCATGCTGCGTCCACTTGGCGTACATATTATAGGAAGAGGTAACCGGTTGGATCGTTACATTGCCAGCTTTATACCCGGTGGTAAAGCCGCTGTCGGCCCACCAGCCGCCGAAATCGTAACCGTTCTTCGTGGGATTAGGCGTGGTTACGGAGTTCGCAGTGGTTTTCCAGCGTGCGTAGAGCGTATAATCGGACTCTCTCGCAAGATTCACGCTTGCCTGATTGTCGTATTTTTTCGTACCGCCGATCGTAGTGGTGGTACCGCTGGAAGAAGCGGAGCCCGCCGATTCGGACCACCCGTCGAACGAATAGGTCACGGTGCTGGAGGCCGTGGAGTTGCCGCCGGTGGCGCCGTTATATTTCCACGTAACGGTATTCTTTCTCTCATATGCGTTCGCCGTGAGGTTCTGCGCCGTGCCGGAGGTGAACTGCTGATTGTTCATCGTACCGGAGGTTTTTCCGTTGCCGTTGAAGATCACGTTCCACGTTTTGGCGTTCCACTTTGCCTTCAGCGTAACCGTGGCGCCCTGCGCGGAAACGTAGTCCGTGCTGAGCGTGCCGCCCGCGGCGATATGCGCGTTTTGGCTCGTATTGCCAACGTAAATATCCCACCCATCGAAGGTATAGCCGGTACGTGTGGGCGTGGTTGACGACAGCGTAAGATTCGTACCGTAGGTCTTGGTCTGATTCCCGGGCGCACCGGTACCGCCGTTGGCGTCGTACGCGACCGTATACGTATGCGGGGTCCAGTTTGCTGTTATTGTGGATTCTCCCCTGTTTGCAAAAGTATACGTGGTACCGCCCATGGAACCGCCGTCAACCGTCCAACTGCTGAATTCATAGCCGGTCTTTGTAGGATTGTTGATGGTAGTGGTATTGCCGGTATAACCGGTGCGCGTATAATTGCCCCCGTCGCCGCCGTTTACGTTTACATTGAGGGTATGTGTTGTATAAACCGTAACAAGCTTTGAAAAATTACCCGTTCCGGAAGATTTAGTAGTTCCGTTATAGACACCCGAACCGGTTATACGGGTAGTATAGTCAACCCCATTATTATTGCCAAAGGTTACTGTTCTGGAAGGATTCCCGGAAGTTGCAACGGTTGCATTTGTGTTGCTGCTTGAAACAGATACGCTGCTAAAACCAGCATACCATTTCACCCCATAATCATCGTAACCAACAACAGTATAGTCTTTTGTTGCCGAACCGGAAGTATATACAGTGGCATCCCCAGATATACCGACGCCGGTAAAGACAGGTCTGTTTGAAGATCTGCGAGACACGGTATCCCACGCATTATTACCTTCGTTATATACATTCTCATTAACCTGTATTACGCTTTTGTCGGGTCCCCAAACAGTTAATTTAACATCGCCTTCCCATTTGCGATTAAACACACCCCAACCAGAGGATACATTTTTATCCAGTCTGGTTGCAATATATATACCGTACGGATATGTAGACGATGTTCCTGACGCTGTATATTCCCGTCCTTCATTTTCAAAAAAACTGGAAGATACATAGTCGTCATAATACACCCAAACTTCAGATCCCGTTCCGCTGTTTTGCAAACCATAAACACCGATATCGTGAATATCGCCATTATCGTTACAATCAGCAGTGTTTGTCGTTTTGACATAAAGAGACCATGAATATTCGTTAGAAACATCAGACAGTGAAGACACCGCATTCGCTTTTAGAGAGCCCAATGGGATAATCCCCACCGAAACTGCAGTAAACAACATGATAAATGAAAGAAAAAAGCTGAGTGCTTTTTTCATACCAACAAAACGCGTTGCCGATTTCTTTTTCATAGCATCATTTCTCCTTTCGACGCTGAGAACGTATTGTATGTACCAATTATGCACTACCTGCCTTGCCGCATATTTACGTCTGACCTCGCAAATACAACAGACCTTCAGAAAAGTGCTCTTATATGCATTTCATCCAATACGCCAATAACTCAATTTACAATATAGCAGATTTATTCTTTTATTTCAATATTAAATCTAAAAAATATTTTTATTTTTTTTCACAATACTTTCACAATACTTTTAGCTATCGATTATTAAAATATAGCAATTTGTTTCGGTTGACATATGTGTTATATTATAATATAATAAAAAAATAGATTTCAAAGTAATCTGAATCTGATTTTCTTTAAAAATAATTAAGGGCGGTCAACGCTATGCGTACAAGCAAAACTAACACTGAAAAAAACAGTAGATTTTTATTAATTGGGAATTATCATTTTGCTATCCTTTGTTTTCTTTTTCTTATTATTTATTCAATCTGCATCGTAGGCAAAGGGAAGTTACCTCAGATCAACGATTTGAATTACCCTTTTCATGTTGTTGATTTCAGTTTTGGTTTTTGTTCAAAACTCCTCCCCGGGGCTATTACGAATCTTTTTCTGCCCACAATAACAAAACAATCGGCATCTGTATTGGAAACCGTTTTTTTTATTTTTTTCTTACTATTACTTTCTGTTAGTATGCAGAAAGTATTCGATAAAATCCCCCAAAAAACTAAAAAAATCTTTATAATAATTTGCTTTTTATTTATTACCGGTCCTTGCACATTTGGTATGTTGATCAGCCAATTCGGTATGCTGGATAGCTATATTATATATTTTTTTCTTTTAGCAGTAATGTGCATTGCTTCCGAAAATCTTGTATTTCTATCTATACCTTTAGGTATTTCGATTGTTTTTGTTCATTATTCGACTTTAATCAGTTATATCCCGTTTCTCGCCATACTTCTGACTTATCGGATATTCTTATGCGCCGATGATAAAAAGAAAAAAGTTATGTGTATTATTTTGGTTTTTTTTATTCTTTTTTCATTTGGATTTGGTTTTTATTTTGCAATATTTGAAAAAAATAATATTTCTTATTCAGTAGAAGAATTCAATGAAAAACTAAATAGCAAAGGGGCAACATATCACACTTACTATGAATATGCTTTTTATAATGTTGTTGACCGCCAAGAGGATATCACACAATACAAAATAGTTGAAAATAGAATCAATGATTTGACAAGCGGTTTTATTAATACATTCTTGCTACAATTTGTTACCCGTTATTTTATGCTTATCTCTTCGTTTAAATATCTACCTATGATTCATATACAAACCGCAACAGCTCTATTACTTATCACTCCTATCATTACACTAATTCTATTATCTTTCCATAAAGAGAAAAAATGCACAACAAAAAAAATGGAACGAATTTTGCTTTCTCTTTTCCCGTTTATGTTCTTTTTTGTGTTTTTTTTCGGTGTCGTGTTTTCCTCTGATCTAATACGTTGGCTTTCCCATGCGTACATAATTTTGTTTACTGCTTATTTGTTTGTTTTATATAAAAAAGATGCTAGCATAATTCCAGAGTATCTTTTCTCTGTTTTTCATATATTTCCAAAAGTTTTTATATTATTGTTTTCTGCTGTTTATTCTCTTACAATATTTGATCCTTACGGCTAAAACTGAGGTTATTATGAAAAAACGAGCTTTGCTTTTCGTCTGTTTTGTTGTATATTTAATTTCTTGCGAAATACACAAAAGTGTTACGTTCTACAACGGTTCGGTCCGCCTTGATTTTTCTGTTTTCCGTTATGTTGTGTTGCCAATCAGTCTTTTTCTGCTTTTTTTCGTTTTTTGTTTTCTATTTCAAAATAATATTTACTTAATATATACCATGGGTATTGCAACTGGTATCGGTATTGGTTTTGTTAATTTACTATTTTTACCGTTCTATCTTCAGCTTGTGACTCTATATGCAATCTTTATTATTTTAATAAATAAAAAGATTGAGCAAATGATTATTTTCAAAGTAAGTTTATTTTTATTTTTTGTATTTTTCATTATTGGATGTTTTTATTTGTTTACCGCTATTAATCCTGACGTTATTATTAAGACACGTTTATTTTATAAAACTTACCCTTGGTTGTTCATCTGTGTATTTTGCATATTACACGCTGCCACTCGCCTACATATCAATAAGCAGAAAAATGGTAAAAAAACTACTGGAACCGTAAAGTATAAAAATCATATCAAATTATTCTTGTTTGCATTGTTTATAAGTCTTACAGGAAGTATTCTTATTGATTTACTAACAACACAGTATAATCCTTTCGTTTCATTATGGGGTTTACTGGTTTTATCTTTTTCATTCTATCAGCCTTCATCCTTCTAACTTATTCATTTTCAGGAACGTATTCCATGCCTAAAAATACAAAAATCAAAATCCAACGCCAAAAATATATTCAAGAAAAGAAAAAGAAACAACGAAGAAAACAAATCGTTGTTTTGATTCTTCTTTGCGTTTTTGCCGTGACCGCGCTTCCTTACGGATGCCTTGTTTTTCTTGGACATCACGCAGAAAAGAAAGCGGCTATAGCATATCAAAGCCGATCATGCTCCGGAGCCGTTGTATCATTTGGTTCATATCCACAAACACAGGTAACCGACAAGGAGGTTTTATCCGGGCTGAATGCGCTTACGCTGAAATGGAAGTACTATAAAGACTGCACCGCAGGCGAGGGCTACTACGGAACCATGCGGCAAACGAAAAGCATGAAATACGCGGACGCAATGTATAATGGCAACCGATACCGCGCGGTGATGATAGAGCAGTATCGGCCGTCATCCGTGCTGGACGAAGGCGTTACGCAAACCTCCGATCAGGATGACAACGGATATTCTTTAAATACCGTTTACTGGTTCCGGTTCGAGCCGATCCGCTGGTATGTGTTTGATGAAACCAACGGGATGCTGTTAAGCGAAAAGGTGCTGGACGCCATGCCTTTTACCGACAGCTTTTATTGGATCGACCGGAATTTCAGCGGCGGTACGGATTATCAGAACGAGTTTTCGTCTTTGAAATACCTTTATCTGCCTGCGAATCTGTGGAAAACGAGCACCGTACGGCATTGGCTGAACCACAGCTTTGTAAACGAAGCGTTTTCGCGCTCCGAAAAAAGAAACCTGAAAACAACGCTTCGATTGGCGGAGGGGACGGGAGAAGACAAACGGTATGGCCTGGCCTCGCTTACAGCCGACAGGGCATTTCTGCTGTCCAATGAGGAATTATTAAATTATTTTGATGACGCCGATCCCCCGACGCCCGGCGCTTCGCCTACCGATTACGCAAAATGCCGCGGCGTATTCTGCAAGGAGACAGACGGAACCGAATTCAGTTGGTGGTGGCTCTCCTCCCCCGGGAACCATTCCGGGGACGCGGTAAGCGTTTCTGTTTATAAAAACCTGTTTTTTGCGGACGGCCAGTTTTTTTCGACCTATTCGCTGGGCGGAATCCGCTGTTCCATCCGCCTGTCTTCTGCGCAAATTGAAAAAATCAAAATGCAGCAAAAATAACGGGAGGAGGATCATATGACGAAGAAAAAAGGTTTCATTATATTTGGCGTTGTTCTGTTCATCCTTTCGGCAATGGCAATTGGTTTCCTTTTGCTCAGGCATTCCCGTTCCGAGAGATCAACGGCCACGTTTGTTCCCTCGGAAAAAAAAGTGATCGAATTCGGTTCCTATCCTCAATCGCGTATTGCGAACGAAGCTCTGATAAGCGAACTGAACCGACAAGATTCGGAATGGAAATCCTACGGCTATTACAACGGCCGAGGAGCAGTGGGAACAGCACGGCAATCCGACTATATGCAATACACCGATATATGTTATAACGGAGAAAAATACCGGGGTGTTCGGTTCTCGGAATACAGATCGTATTGCTGCCATAAATCGTCTGATAGCTCATGGCAGCAGTGTTATTACCATCTTGACCTTGATACTGTATACTGGTATAAATATGAACCGATCCGATGGATCGTTCTCAACGAAGACGGCAGCTGTTTTCTTATGAGTGAAAACGTATTGGATTCACAGCCATTCAACAGTGTTATTTACACAGACGATCCCTCGCAGGATTTGGTTTTGCAGGCATACTATAAAGATGCTGCGCATACGGTTTACGGCTTGGATTACTACGAAAGCGACATACGGGCATGGCTGAACGGCAATTTTTTTGAAACGGCTTTTTCAGCGGAAGAAGCAGAACAAATCCTTATTACAGAACTGGATAATTCCGCATGGAACAAACGTTTTTCGGAATATGATTCTCAAAATTCGTTCGATAAGGTTTTTCTGCTTTCTTATGATGAATCTACAAACCCGTCATACGGCTTTTCGAAACAAGCTGAAAAAACAGATAATCTTAGAACAGCCTTTCCAACCGACTATGCTCTTTGCCAAGGTGTGTGGACAGTAGGAGGCCTGTATAAAACCGGGGCATGTTGGTGGTGGCTGCGCACCGCCGGAACGCTGCCCTCTATACCGTGCGCACCAACCTTTTACGGATCAATTGTATTCACGCTGAACAACCCTTACACCCCCGACTGCGTTGATACCGGCGTGCGCCCCGCGATCAGGCTATCGGAGCTGCCGAACTGATGACGTCTGTGCGGGGTTAAAAGTCCCGGTGTTAAGACAGGGGTCGGTTCTCTGTCCTGTGCCATTTGTTCCTTTTTATACCATTTCAAAACTCGAACAAGACGGATTTGCTCCGCCCTCTCACACCCCCGTACGTGCCGTTCGGCATACAGCGGTTTAATTCAAATAATAATCCAAACAACTCTGAAGTCCTCGTTTACCGAGGATTTCTTTGTTGATGAGGTGCAATCCTGTTGTGTACCTGACCGTTTTTTTTGTCTTCTGTATTTTGGCGCAAATACGATATGATATTTGCAATTCCATTTTGAATGTGCTAAATCATGTTTCATGACAAAACCTCCTATTTATTTGCGGTTGGCAAACCAGCTTGTATTACATCACAGGAGGTTTTCTTTTATCTAAAGGGTTTTCTACTCCACCAGCCGACCTGATGGTTTTTTCTTGCTAAAACACAAAAAAGCAGGAGCGCCCCGCGGGGCGCTCCGTTCAATTATGGGTGTAAGCAGATTACTTTCTGAACAGTCTGGTGAAGAACCAGAAGATCATATGGAAGAACGCTACGATCCGGCCCCAGATGCTGCTCGGATGCACCTGGCCGCAGTACGGGCAGGTCTCGCTCTCGCTCACGGCAGCCGTGGTCGCCGCGGGATAGCAGTTGATCTTGGCGTAATCCGTACCGGCGGGTACGGTGTAGGTACCGTCGTAATTGGGCTTCAGTTCTTCGCCGTTCAGGCTCACGATGCAGCCGCCGGTCCAGTCGTCGTGCAGCACCACGCTGAAGGTGAGCGCTCGCTCTTTGTACCACAGGATGGCGGGCGTTGTTCTGGAGTAGATCTCGTAATCGAGGTCGTCCATATGCACCACGTAATGCATGGAGCCGGAAACAACGAACTGTACCTTTCTGTCCTTCGGCGCGTCAAGGCGCGGGATCTCCTGCGTTTCGATCTCGCTGCAGCGGAAGCAGATGCGGCGGGCGAGGCCGGGTTCGGCAACGGTGGGCGCGGTCACGGTCTGCCATTCGCTCCAGTCGTGGCCCAGCGCCGGGATCTCAACGGCATTGCGGGAGATCTCATCGCCGCAGACGGTGCAGTAAACCACGGCGTCATAGCTTCCGGGCACGGTGCAGTCGGGAGCGGTTTCATTCTCTTTTACGGGTTCGCCCGCGGTGTGGCCCGCCGGGATCGTATTGGGCACGCGGCTGAGTTCTTCGCCGCAGACGGAGCAATAAACGACGACGTCGTAACTGCCGTCCTCGGTGCAGGTAGCCTCAACCTCGTTCTCCTTCACCGGGTCGCCGGGGGTATGGCCCTTTGCCGGGATCTCTTCGTAAGTGGTGTAGTCGCAGCGCGAGCAAGTCTGATAGGCGTTCCAGCCGATCGCGGTGCAGGTGGCTTCCTTCGCCGCATGGTCGATCAGATCGTGGCCGAGGGCGGAACCTTCGTCTGCTACGGTATCGGTTACGGTGCAGCGATCGCACTTCGCGGTCTTCGTGCCGTCTTCAAGACAGGTCGCGTTGTTATTGGAAACGTAATTCGTGAAGCTGTGGCCGAGCTTGCCGCCGTTTGTGAAAGTATGCTCATCGTTGCTCTCAACAGCGCCGCATACGGAACAGGAGTAGTAGTAAACTGCTGCGGAGGTGCAGGTGGCTTCACTCTTCAGAGCCGCGTCCTTCACGGTAGCGGCGGTGTAGTCGTGCGCGATCGGGTCGCCGTCCGTGAAGGTATGTTCGTCGTTGCTCTCAACAGCGCCGCAGACGGAGCAGGAGTAATAGTACACGGCTGCGGAGGTGCAGGTGGCTTCGCTCTTCAGAGCTTCATCCTTCACGACAGCGGCGGTGTAGTCGTGCGCGATCGGATCGCCGTCCGTGAAGGTATGTTCGTCGTTGCTCTCAACAGCGCCGCATACGGAGCAGGAATAGTAGTATACTGCTG
>JAFRSZ010000173.1 GCA_017439205.1 Clostridia bacterium | reverse complement strand
TTCGCCACGCCCACGAAGATCTCGGTGTCGCCCGCGGTGTCCACCACCAGGCTGGGCGCCTGCTTCAGACCGAGGGCTTTGGCCTCCTCCGCGTGCTCGGAAACGAAGCGCTTCTCAAACGGGATACCGGCCTTATCGAGCCAGGCGGCCGCCAGCTTGCAGTTGGGGCAGGTCTCGGTGGCATAGAGGATCACGTGCGGCTGCTTCACGGAAGGGGTCTCCTCATCGTAGAAATCGATGTTCGGCTCCGCGCCGCAGCAGCACTCCCCTTTCGGGCCGCTGTGGGTCAGAACGGAGGTCTCGAGGTTATACACCTTTCTGTCTTTGAATTCCTGCGCCTTGCCGTCGTTCCAGTTCTGCACCGGGCGGTAATAGCCGGTGATGCGGCTGTAGACCTCGGTGGCGTTGCCGCACTTCGGGCACTTATACTCTTCGCCCGCGATGTAGCCGTGGTCGCGGCACACCGAATAGGTGGGCGAAAGGGTGTAGTAAGGCAGGCGGTAATTCTCGGCGATCTTGCGCACGATGGCGGCGGCGGATTTCCAGTCGCTCAGGCGCTCGCCCAAAAAGGCGTGGAACACGGTACCGGAGGTGTAGAGCGTCTGCAGCTCGTCCTGGATATCGAGGGCGGAGAAGATATCCTCGGTGTAGCCCACGGGCAGGTGGCTGGAGTTGGTGTAGTAGGGGGTGTTGCAGTCGCCGGAGGCGGTGATGATATCGGGATAACGGGCCTTATCGTGCTTGGCAAGGCGGTAGGCGGTGGATTCCGCCGGGGTGGCCTCGAGGTTGTAGAGGTCACCGTACTGCTCCTGATAGTCCGAAAGGCGCTCACGCATGTGGTTGAGGACCTTCTTGGTGAATTCCTGGGTCTCGCGGTGGGTCATATCCATGCCCAGCCACTTGGCGTTCAGGCCAGCCTCGTTCATGCCTACGAGGCCGATGGTGGAGAAGTGGTTGTCGAAGGTGCCGAGGTAGCGCTTGGTGTAGGGATACAGACCCTCGTTGAGCAGCTTGGTAACGATGGTGCGCTTCACCTTCAGCGAGCGGGCGGAAACGTCCATCAGGTGGTCGAGGCGTTTGAAGAAATCAGCCTCATCCTCGGCAAGATACGCGATGCGGGGCATATTGATCGTGACCATGCCGATGCTGCCGGTGCTCTCGCCGCTGCCGAAGTAACCGCCGCTCTTCTTGCGCAGCTCTCTGAGGTCGAGCCTGAGGCGGCAGCACATGCTGCGCACGTCGCTGGGTTCCATATCGCTGTTCACGTAATTCGAGAAATAGGGGGTGCCGTATTTCGCGGTCATCTCGAACAGGAGCTTGTTGTTCTCGGTCTCGCTCCAGTCGAAATCGCGGGTGATCGAATAGGTGGGGATCGGGTACTGGAAGCCGCGGCCGTTGGCGTCGCCCTCGATCATCAGCTCGATGAAGGCCTTGTTCACCATATCCATCTCTTTCTTGCAGTCGCCGTAGGTGAAATCCTGCGGCTTGCCGCCCACGATGGCGGGCTTGCAGGCAAGGTCCTCGGGAACCGTCCAGTCCAGCGTGATGTTGGAGAAGGGCGCCTGGGTGCCCCAGCGGCTGGGGGTGTTCACGCCGAAGATGAAGCTCTGCAGCGCTTTTTTGACCTCGCGGTAAGAGAGGTTGTCGATCTTCACGAACGGAGCGAGATAGGTATCGAAGCTCGAGAACGCCTGCGCGCCCGCCCACTCGTTCTGCATGATGCCGAGGAAGTTCACCATCTGGTTGCAAAGGGAGGCAAGGTGCTTGGCGGGGGCGGAGGTGATCTTGCCCGGTACGCCGCCGAGGCCCTCTTCGATCAGCTGGCGAAGGCTCCAGCCCGCGCAGTAGCCGGTGAGCATCGAAAGGTCGTGCAGGTGGATATCGGCGTTCTTGTGCGCCTTGGCGATCTCTTCGTCGTAGATCTCGCTCAGCCAGTAGTTGGCTGTGATGGCGCCGGAGTTCGAGAGGATCAGGCCGCCCACCGAATAGGTGACGGTGCTGTTCTCTTTCACGCGCCAGTCGTTCACCTTTACGTAGTTGTTCACGATCTCTTTGTAGTCGAGGATCGTGGATTTCATGTTGCGGATCTTCTCGCGGTTCTTGCGGTAAAGGATGTAGGCCTTGGCCACGTCTGCGTAGCCGGCCTCGCCCAGAACGTGCTCTACGCTGTCCTGGATATCCTCCACGCTCACCATGCCGTCTTTGATCTTCTCTTCAAAATCGGCGGTCACGCGCAGCGCGATGAAATCGATCACGCTCCGGTTATACTGCTTGTTCTGCGCGTCGAACGCCTTGGCGATCGCGTCCGCGATCTTGTTGATGTCAAATTCCGCGATCTGACCGTCTCTCTTCAGTACCTGGTACATACTTTCTCTCTCCTTCAAAAGAATGATAATGATTATATAATGGAAAAATAACAGCTGGCGATATATTGCTCCGCAATGCGATATAATTTGTGATACAAATTGCGATATATTTCGCTTCGCGAAATGCGATATGATATAAATTCCTTCATTCTCGTCCCGCAGGGACATATCGCGCCGCAGGTATCTCGCATCCCGCAGGGATATATCGCAAATTCCGACAGGAATTTATATCGCTTTCAAGTCGTCCGGGCCGTGCGGGAGATATCATACCACACGGCCCGATAAAAATCAATATCCTGTATCAATTTTTTTGTTTTTTTCGTTTTTGCACAATATATTGATATGAAATTCGTCAAATACCACGTAAATAACAAATCGGGATATAGGTACGCGCAAGATCGCGCATCGCGATCATCTCTTCTTCGGGCAGAGTGAAGCCCGAGCCCTCGAGAAGGATGCCGGAATCCTTGAACGCCTGCAGGTAATAGCGTTTTGCGCCCGTAAGCCAGCGGCAGATATCCTCGATATCC
>JAFRSZ010000172.1 GCA_017439205.1 Clostridia bacterium | reverse complement strand
TTCCATCTTTGTCGCCGCCTCCGTATTTCTTTTTGAAATCATCCCAGCGTTCTTCCAGATCCTTTACCGTGCGGTCCAGCTTTTCGGAGATGCCGGGAGAAATGCGGAAAAACCGCTGTACCCTTGCCGGGAACTCCTTGCTTTTTTTGCCGTCGGCGATATCGTCCAGCTGGGCGCGGTAATTGTTGATCTGGCGCGACACCTCGGCGCGCCACTCCTCAAAGCGTTCGGGCGTGGAGGCCACCGTATCGCGGAATTCGTCGTATTTTGCGAGGGTGGAGCCCTTGAGGTTTTCGGCGGCGGCCTTTACGTATTCGCCCGCCAGCATCACGCTGGTGCGCAGCGCCTCGGTTTTGGTCATGATCTTCTGTACGCCCAGCGCGGCGCGCACGGTAAAGAACAGGTCCACCGAGAACACGGCGAAGATCACGCCGATCATGATATACCTCACGTTCTGCGGGATGAAATCGATCATGTAGTAATAGATCGGGCCGATCACGTACACGTAGATCACCGAAAAAACCGCCCAGTAGATCGTGTGCTTCAGGCAGATGCGGCCGTTCAGGTTCATGAATTCGTTGCTGTAATCCCACCACCGGGCGTGAAAGAGCTTTTCCATCAGCACGCTCGTCACGTATTCCACGATGTCGGCAAACACCATGCCGAGCAGTATCACCGCCCACCAGTGGTTTTTGAACGGGGTGAGCAGTATCTCAAACACCAGCGCGCCGGTGCCGTAGATCGGGCACAGAGGGCCGTTCAGGAAGCCCGAGTTGATGATCTTTTTCTCTTTGGTGGTCTTGCGCGCGCGGTAGGTCTCGCCCAGCGAACGGTAGGTGGATTCCACCGTCCAGCCCACCATGCTGAACAAAAAGAACATCAGCACGTAGTTCAGTATTTTAACGCCCATCGTCCGTGCCCTCCATGCGCTTTTTCGCATCCTCAAAACGGCGGCGGAACCGCTCGCGGTCCGCGATCAGCAGCTCCTGCGTGGCGCAGTATTTATCGCACAGCGAGACCACCCAGCCCTCTTTGTACTTCGGCGGGATCACCGTGAGCGGGAACATATGCCTTAAAATGATATTCTCTTCCTTCGGCGTGATCTCTTTGTTGAGTTCCCTGGCGTTCGTCAGGGCGAAGCGCGGGTGCTTGTAGCCGTGCGGGCGGTGCCACATGGCCTTGTCGTGCCAGTCGTAATAAAACAGGTCGTGCAGGATCGCGCCGCGCACGGTGGCGCGCACGTCCAGCCCGCGTTTCTTCGCCCAGCAATAGCTGGTGTAGGTGACGCTGGTGATGTGGTCCAGCCGGTTGATCGTGCTGTGCTGCGGGTAGATCTTAAGCCCCTGCACTTCGTCGGAGAAATACAGATCCTCCATCAGCGCGAAGAATTCTTTATCTTTTTCCGGGTCCAGACAGTAGGACCGTACGTAGTTATCGTATGCTTTTCCCATGAGAAAACCGCCTTTGAAGAATATAAAAGTATTCTATCATATCCGATCGGCTTTTTCAACCGCATTTTGCGCCGGACGCCCGCGTAAAAAATAATTTAAACTTTTATCATAAATATTTGTGGACTTTTCCGGATCGATAATGTATAATACAAAATGAGAATGTATCTTTGAAAAGAGAAGGATGTATTTTTTATGAAAAAAAGAGTGAGATCCGCATTCTGTGTAATGCTTGCCGTTCTGCTGACGGCGCTTTGCCTTGTTCCCGCCTTCGCGGCGGACGCGGACCCCGCGACCTGTGAGCATTCCTGGGTATGGGTCGTGGATAAGCAGCCCACCTGCGCCGACGGCTATAAGCACGCAAGCTGCCGTTTGTGCGGCAGCGTCAAAAATGAGGGCACGGTGATCCCCGGAACGGGCGCCCATAACTGGGTGTGGGTGCAGGACGTGCCGCCATCCCGCTACGTTTACGGCAAACAGCATCAGGAGTGTACGGTCTGCCACGCGGTGCAGAACATGAACACCCGCATTTCCCCCACGGTGGCCGACGGCCGCGACGCGGGGCACGCGATCCTTGAATGGACCGACAACATCGGCGCGGTGTTTCACAACATCATTATGCAGATCATCAATTTCTTTAACGGCATACACTAATCCATAGGAGGTCAAACGTATGAAACGTACCAATAAGATTCTTTCGGCGCTGCTTGCCGTCCTGCTCATGTTCACCTGCCTTGTTCCCGCCTTCGCGGCGTATGCGGACCCCGAAACCTGCGAACATACGTGGATCTGGGTGGTGGACACCGAACCCACCTGCGGTGAAGCGGGCGTGCAGCACCAGCATTGCCCCGCCTGCAACAGCAACCGGAACGAAGGCACCGAGATCCCCGCCACCGGCCGGCACACATGGGAGTGGGTCACGGACCGTGAACCCACCTGCGGCGCAGCGGGCGCAAAGCATGAGACCTGCACGGTCTGCGGCAAAAACAGAAGCTTCGGCACTTCCGTTCCCGCCACGGGCGAACATACGTGGGACGCGGGCGTTGTTTCTCAGGCTCCTACCTGCGCGAGAGAGGGCATCATGGTGTATACCTGCACGGCCTGCGGCTGGCAGGAGGCGAGAGCCATTGAAAAGACCGCCCACGTGGACGCGGACGGCAACGGTCAGTGCGACGGCTGCGGTATTTCGATGCCGTCCGGCAGCACCGGCGTTTCGTTCAGGAGCATCATCGTGAGAATACAGGAGTTCTTCGGCCAGGTCTGGGAACGCATCCAGAAGCTCTTCACCGGCGAGTATTTCAAATAAGACCGGATCTTTAACGATCGACGACGCGGTCTCCCGAGCGGGAGACCGCGTTATTCAGTATGTTCAGGTTGCCGTTCAACAATATGAAAATGAAAAGTTAAAAATGAAAAATGAACGATTTCGGAAGTCTCACCTGCCGGTTCGGTCGGTGCTTCTGTGGCTTGCGCCACAGAGGTCTCCACCGGAGACCCGCACCGCTTGCGCGTTTTGATCGTAATTGATTCGATCAGCCCGGCAAACCTGTATTCGTCGGAGTGGCCTTTCAAAAATGGTCAAATATTAAAGTACGCTTTTATTTTTTCTA
>JAFRSZ010000171.1 GCA_017439205.1 Clostridia bacterium | reverse complement strand
TGCACAGGCGGGCTACTATGATATTGCCCGTAAGTACAAGTCTCTGCACTCCTTATGATTGAACCGCCGTGTACCGAACGGTACGCACGGTGGTGTGAGAGGTCGGCTGCTCAACGAATGGGCAGCCTCCTACTCGATTTTTGATTCGGGGTTATGCCGTAGCTTACCCCCCCTGCGCCGAAACGCCGGGCATTACGGTTCCTTCGTACCGGTTCGTTTACAGCTTCCTTCTTTATCCGTATTGTATTTTTCCATCGGGATCACGCCCGCGCCGTCCGGTTCGGCCGTTCCGTTTTTATAATGGTACCCGAGCTTGCGGTAGAATCCCGCCGCCGTGATCGAAGAGGCGAGCTCGGTTCTTTTGGCGCGTGTGAAGTTTTCGTCCGCCTCCAGCGCTTCCAGGATCATTCTGCCGAGGCCTTTCTTCTGATAGTCCGGGTGGACGAAAACCGAGATCAGGTAGCTTTCATCCGTGCTGCCCCGGTAGCCGGTGACGCCGCCGCAGCCCACGATCTTACTGCCGTGGCAGATCACATAAAAGTGAGAATCCTTCGCGCGCTCGGCAAAGTAAGCCGCACTGTGGCTTTCGGCGATCTTTTTGAGATAAGCGGGGGCATAATCGCTTTGATTGCTCACGCGCAACGTGTAAGCCACCAGCTCCGCCATGGCGGCCTCGTCGCCGGGCAGGTACGCGCGCAGCGTGAGCGCCTCGCGGCTGATTTTGTTTTTTTTCGTATCCTTCGCCATAAAACGCTCCTTTTTCAAAAAAGAGGCCTGCCGTTTATGATGGAGCAATAAAAACGGCAGGCGGTTCGTAAATGGTTTTCAGCGCGGCGAAATCACTTTTTTGTTACGTTGTCGCCGTAGATCGTGGTCCAGTCGTTTTTCATTGAAACCGGGATCCAATCGTATTCGGTGCACAGTTGGACCATCTTCTGCGCTTTTTCTTCGCTGCCGTTCTCGCGTACGGTATCGTCGCAGCAGAGCATGAACGCGAGCGAGCGATAGGGGTTGTTGCTGGTCACGAATTCCGCCATGCTGGCGTCGCCCGTGGAGTTGCCGAACGAGAGCACCGGCTGCTGGCCGATCTCCTGCATGATGATCGAAACCTTGTTCATCTTCAGATTCTTTACGATGAACTCGCCGCCGAGCACAAGCTCGTCGTTATCGTCGAATACGTAATCGAGGCCGTCCTCGTTGCCCTGATCCTTCGTTACCACCGTTTCGTCGGAGCCGATGATCTGGCGGGGCGGGAGGTTCAGCGGGGAATGGTCGGCGATGCCGCGCACGATGAAGCGGTCGGTGCCGCTCACCACGTATACGGTGAAATCGTACAGCTTCAGGCAGTCCACCACCTCGAGCATCGGCAGATACCAGCCGTCGCCGCGCAGCATGCCGGTATAGCTCGGCATCGGCTGTTTTTTGAATTCCTGGATGTATTCGTTGAATTCTTTGATGGTCATACCGGCGAAGGAAGACGCGATCGCCTTGCCGTGATCCACCTCAAGCCCGTCGAATTT
>JAFRSZ010000170.1 GCA_017439205.1 Clostridia bacterium | reverse complement strand
GGCGGCTTCATTGAAAAAAGCACGCCGAAGCGTGCTTTTTTCTTGGTGGAGCATAGCGGGATCGAACCGCTGACCTCTACACTGCCAGTGTAGCGCTCTCCCAGCTGAGCTAATACCCCTGGTGCGAGAGACGGGACTTGAACCCGTACGTGTAAACACACGCCCCTCAAACGTGCGCGTCTGCCTATTCCGCCACTCTCGCATTCCGTTCGGAACAGTTGGCATTATAACACAGGCGCATAGAGATGTCAAGCCTTAATATTGATTTTTTTCATTTTTTTTGCGGGGCGTTTTTCGTGCCGCGCATTTCTTTTTCAGACGCTGCTGGGCGCGGTACCGCTGCCGCCGAAGCGCTTTCTCTTCGGTCAAGTCCAACGTATACACGCCGCTTTCTTCGGCAACGCGGCTCCCCTCACGGATCCCCTCGGGCAGCAGAGAAACGGGAACGATAAACCTTTCTTCTGCGTCGGATTCAAGCACCGCGTGATCTCCGTCAATGCGGTCAACGGTATATTTCATAGAGTCAATCACCCTTCAGAAAGATATTCCTGCCGTCGCCGTATACGGTGACCGTGCCGTTCTCGTCGGTACGGCGGTATTCGATCCCTTCTTCGTTCAGAAGCGCAAGCGTTTCTCTGTGCGGATGGCCGTTATCGTTATTCTTGCCGCATGAGATCACGGCCAGCACCGGATCGACCGCCTCCAGAAAATCACGCGAGGTGGAAGAAGAACTGCCGTGGTGCGCCACCTTCAGCACGTCCGCGCGCAGATCGTAACCGCGGTAAAGCATCAGCGCTTCTGATTCCAGCGCGGCGTCGCCCGTGAACATAAACGTGTTTTTCCCGTAAGTGAGCCGGAACACGATGCTCATATTGTTGTAATCCGCGGTCTCCTCCACCGGCGCGAACACTTCAAGCGTAAGGGGGCCGAAGGTATACGTTTCCCCGGCCTCGGCAAAGATCACTTCGCTTTTCCGGTTTTCGATCGCCGTCTGCAGGCGCTCAAACGATTTCGTGGTGGGCATATTGATCTCGCTGAAGGAGGTCATCATCACCGCGCGCACGTTCATCGCGGCAAAAATACCCGCCGCCGCGCCGATATGGTCCGAATGGGGATGCGTGGCGATATAGCAGTCGATCTGGTCCGCGTCCACGCTTTCCAGGAACCGCACCATCGTATCCGCTTCTTCCCGTTCGCCGCCGTCGATGACCAGCACGGTATCTTCGCATTTCACAACAATGCCGTCGCCCTGCCCCACGTCCACGTAATATACGGCGAGGGGGTATTCGGTATCCGGCTGCGCGGGAAGCACTTCGGAAGCGCGCCTGCCTTCGCCGAGGCCGATGCGTATCGCGTTTACCACGGCAATTACGGCGATCAGGACCACGGCGGCAACAATGATCAGCGGTTTCAGTTTTTTCAGCAAAGCCTTCTTATCCATAAAGCGCGTATTTTTTATATCTCGTCTGGTTCGGTAAAGTCGGCCGCGGGGTCGGTACTGCCGGCAACGTCGGAACCCATGGCGTTCATCTCATACCACTGCTGCTTCGTGATCAGCACCTTGCGGGGCTTCGAGCCTTCGGTGGGGCCTACAACGCCCTTTTCTTCAAGCGTATCCATGAGCCTTCCCGCCTTGGCAAAGCCGAGCCCCAGATGGCGCTGCAACGCGCTGATGGACGCCTTTTCGGGCGCGCTCACAAACAGTTCGATAGCGCGCATCAGCAGGTCGTCGTTCTTGTCGAGTTCGGAACCTGTTTTCTCTTCGGCGCCGCCCTTCTTCTTTTCCGCGGCAGCCTGACGGTCGATCTCCTGCTGTACGTCGTCGTCGTACATCGCTTCGCCGTTGGCCTTCAAAAACGCCACGATGTTGTCGATCTCTTCATCCGCGATAAACGCGCCCTGCACGCGCAGGGGCTTCGGCACGCCCACGGGATAATACAGCATATCGCCGTAGCCCATCAGCTTTTCCGCGCCCGCCTGGTCGATCATGGTGCGGGAATCGATCTGCGATTTCACGGTAAGGGCGATCCGGCTCGGGATATTCGCTTTTATCACGCCGGTGATCACGTCCACGCTCGGGCGCTGGGTGGCGATCACAAGATGCATGCCCGCGGCGCGGCCCATCTGCGCGATGCGCTGGATGCTGTCTTCCACCTCGGCGGGAGCCGCCGACATCAGATCGGCAAGCTCGTCGATAAAGATCACGATCTGCGGCATCTTGGTGAGTTCGTCGTTACCTTCGCAGAGGCTGTTATACGATTTCAGGTCTCTCACGCCGTTTGCGTTCAGCGTCTTATAGCGGCTGAGCATTTCGGTCACGGCCCAGGCAAGCGCGCCCGAGGCCTTGCGGGGGTCTGAAACCACCGGCACAAGCAGATGCGGTATGCCGTTATACTTGCCGAATTCCACCTGCTTCGGGTCGATCAGGATCAGGCGCACCTCGTCCGGCCCGGCGTTATAAAGCAGGCTGATGATCATCGTGTTCATGCACACGGATTTACCGGAGCCGGTGGTGCCTGCCACCAGCAGATGCGGCATTTTCGCGATATCCGAATACACCACGTCGCCGCTGATGTTCTTGCCGAGCGCCGTGTTGAGCTTGCTCTTGGCGTTGCGGAAATCGTCGTTGTCGATGATCTCGCGGAAGGATACCGTCGCCTTTTTGCGGTTCGGGATCTCGATGCCGATGGCGGATTTATTGGGGATCGGCGCTTCGATGCGCAAGCCCGCGGGCGCGGCCATATGCAGCGCGAGGTCGTCGGCAAGGCCGGTGAATTTGGCGATCTTCACACCCGGCGCGGGAGAAAGCTCGTATCTGGTAACGGTGGGGCCGGGCACCACGTCCACAATGGAGGCGCTCACGTTAAAGGAGTTCAGCGCGGCGATCAGCTTTTCGCCGTTGGCTTTTAATTCGTCGATATCGTAATTCTTATCGGTGACCACCGGCGGGTTCAGGCACTCCAGCGGCGGTTTCACGTATTCTCTGATCTGCGGTTTTTCGAGCGCGCCGTCCAGCTTACTGTTGAGTTCTTCCGCTTCTTCTTCGGTCAGCGGCTCCGCCTTTTCTTTTTCTTCTTCACCGTTTTCGGGCTTCGGGCCGTTCACCAGCTCAAAGATATTTTTCACCACCGGGTCGGCTATCGGATCGGCCGGGGCGGGTTCGGGCGTTTCCTTCGCCTGCGCCTTCTTTTTCAGACGGTCCTCCACCTGCTCGAAGATCGAGGAGATATCTTCGTCCGTCACGGGAGCGGGATCCGTTTCGGGCGTCGGCGCGGGCGTTTTCACGGGCTGGGTCGGTTTTTTCTTCTGCGCGGGATCCTGTGCGTAGAAATCGTTTACCACTTTCGTGGGATCGTCCGGGGTTTGCCCGCCGCGCCTTGCTTTGGCCTCGGCGTTTTCTTTTTTGCGCTTCTCATAGTCGGTCTTTACGGTCTCAATGGCCTGTCCGGTGTATTCTCCGGCCTTTTTCACGGGCTTTTCGATGTTTGTAAAAAGCTTGAACAGCGTGACGCCGAACAGGAACATCATCACCGCAAGGATGAACAGAACGCAGATGATGTTCGCAAGCACCTGCGATTTGCCGAGCTGATACAGTCCGCCGCCGAACAGCGCGCCGATCACGCCGCCGGAACCAAAGGGGCTTCTGCCGTAATGCATGATTCCCTCATATACCACTCGAAGGTTTTCGCCGAAGCCCTTATCGGACTGCGCCGCGACGCCGTTGATATGGATCAGCCCGCAGACGCCCACGAACAGCAGGAATACCTCGAGCAGCTTTATCAGGTACACGGGTTTATTGCGGTTCAAAACGTTTACCACGCCGAGGAACAGCACCGCCGCGGGAATATATAACCCGGAGATGCCGAAGACTGCGAAATAGAAGTTATGTATTTTGTTCCAGAGCGTGCCGTCCTGGCCAGCGAAGATCGCAACGATCAGCAGAACAAGGCCGCATACGAAGATCACGCCCGCCTTGAATTCGCGGCGCTGCACGAACTCGCCGATGGTGCCCTGCCCGGAAAGAGGCTCTTTCTTCGCGCCGTTCTTTTTGCCGGCCCCGGAGCGTCCTTTATTATTTGATTTACCGGCGTTCTTTTTTGCGCCGGATGATTTCTTACTTGTATTCGCCAACAGAATAAACTTCCTTCAATGTAAAATTTTGCATTTTATTTTATCACATATTTATATAAAATGCAATCCCTTTTTGGGGACGGGAAACGGTTCAAATTACAGTTTAGCGAGATGTTTTAATTCGGAATTCGGAATGCGTAATTCGGAATTAAGGAAAACGCTGACGCGTTTTGATTATATAGAAAATCTTCACAAATAAAGGAAAAACCTTATTCCCCTGTGAATAAAATCGAGTAAGGACAAAGCCCTTCCACAATTCCGAATTCCGAATTCCGAATTCCGAATTGAGCGTTAAATTCCAATTTACCTATCCTGCATTTTCTCGCACATCCCGTGCAGCGCCTGTACCGCGTCCGACAGCGTGCCCACCGCGTCTATGATCCCTTCCTTTACCGCGGCTTCCCCTTCCAGAAGCGTGCCGAGATCTGTTACCAGTTCCCCTGCGTTGAGCATCAGCTCCCTGAACCGTTCCGGTTTTATCTCAGAGTTTTCACACACGAAGCGAACGATGCGTTCCTGCATGTTCTGAAAATACGCGAGCGTCTGGGGCACGCCCAGCACCAGCCCGTTCATGCGCACAGGATGCACCGTCATCGTCGCCGTCTTCGCGATAAAGGAGCGTTTTGCCGCCACCGCGAGCGGCACGCCGATGGAATGCCCGCCGCCGAGCACCAGAGAAACCGTGGGTTTGCGCATCCCCGCGATCAGCTCCGCAATAGCAAGCCCCGCCTCGATATCCCCGCCCACCGTGTTGAGCAGCAGCAACAGACCGTCGATATTTTTATTCTGCTCCACCTCCACCAGCCGCGGGATCACGTGCTCGTATTTGGTGGTTTTGTTCTGCGATGAAAGGATATAATGACCCTCGATCTGCCCGATCACGGTCATGCAGCAGAATACGCGCCCGCCCTCCGAAAAGCCGACAAGGATATCCTCCTCGGCCTGCCGCTGCGCCTCGTGATCGTCGGGCTCGTTTTCCGGCGCGCCCGGAGCGGTAAAATCGGAACGCTCCCGCGCTTCG
>JAFRSZ010000169.1 GCA_017439205.1 Clostridia bacterium | reverse complement strand
TATGAAGCCGGTTATTACTGGTGCTACATATTTGAGGTGCCTGCCAATTACAAAAACGTATCCGTGGTGCGCGGAAACCTCGCGGTGAGCGCCTACTGGCCCGTATACAGCGCAATGCCCGAACCCACAACTTACCCCGAGCCCACCACCGTTGCCGGCGGTTCCGCGGTAAGTGCATCCGGCAACTTTGCCGGTTTTACTGCAACCACGCAGATCTTTACGCGGTTCATCGATATGCTTCGTACCATCATCGGCGCGCTGCAGAATATGATGACATAATATAAACGATCCCTGCACGCCGTAATATGAACGGCGTGTAAATTTTTGCCCCCATCCGCGCGGTTTGCGGTTTTCCCGTTGCGCCGGAGGGCGCTGGGCTGTATAATGATTTATATCTTTTACCGTTAATCAGGAGGCCGCAATGAAACTGAAAAAGGCGTTTATCGTGTTCCTCATCCTCTCGGCGCTCATTCTTTTCCCGTTGTTTGAACTGGGCAAGAACACGCTCTGGGGCTTTTTACTTTTACTTGCGCTTTTTATCGCGTTTATTCTGCTGCACGGCAAAGTGCTCAGCAAAAAGGGAAGGGGCGCGCGCTTTCTTTCCTGGATCGTATTCCTTGCCGCGGCGGTCTGCCTGATGCGCGTTTCGGGGCCGCCTGTAAAAGCCGTGCCCGCGGTGGACGTGAAAGATCCCGCGGTCACCGGCGTCGTCACCGTAAACGAAGGGCAGCTCACCGGCGTTTATACCGAGGACGGCGCAGTGGAGGTTTACGCAGGCATTCCCTTTGCCGCGCCGCCGACAGGGGAGTACCGCTGGAAAGAGCCGCAGCCTGCCGCGCATTGGGAGGGCGTTCGCGCCTGCGATACCTTCGCCCCCGCTTCAATGCAGCAGGTCACCGGGCCGATGATGGACAGCCTGATGCGCATCGCGGCTTACGGAACCTACCGCTGGTTCGATTTTTCGGATAACTATACGATGCCCGTCAGCGAAGATTCGCTCTACCTCAATATCTGGAAGCCCGCCGGGGACGTTTCCGGCCTGCCGGTGCTGTTCTTTATCCACGGCGGCTCCCTCACCGGGGGCCAGACCTGGTACAGTGAGTATAACGGCGAATCCCTTGCCCGCAAAGGGATCATTGTTGTAAACTGCGCCTACCGCCTGAACGTATTCGGGTATTACGCAAACGCTCTTCTGGCGGAGGAATCCCCCAACGGCACCACCGGCAACTACGGTCTGCTCGATCAGATCGCCGCGCTCAGATGGGTAAACTCCAACATCGCCGCTTTCGGCGGGGACGCGTCTAAAATCACGATCGCGGGCGAATCCGCCGGAGCCTCGTCCGTCAATGCGCTGTGCGTTTCGCCGCTGGCAAAGGGGCTTTTCCGTTACGCGATCGCAGAAAGCAGCGGTATCACCGCCAAAAAGCCCTACCACACCTTCCGTACGCTTGACCGCGCGCTGGAGATGGGCAGAAATATCATGGAGGAATTCGGCGCCGAGAGCATTTCCGACCTGCGCGCCGTGCCGGCCGAAGAGCTTGTGAACACCCGCTATACCAACAGCGCGATGACGGTGGACGGCTACGCGATCACAGAGCAGCCGCATCTGACCTACGAAAAGGGCAGCAACAACGAAGAGGCGCTGCTGAACGGTTATAACGGCCACGAGGCGGACGTGTTCTCTTTCATGCAGAAGGTGACGGCTGAAACCTACGCATCCTCTCTGGAGGGCGTTCTGGGGAACTATGCCGCCGAGGGGGCCGCGCTCTATCCGCCGGAACCGATGGACCCCGATTACGCGCTCCCCATCGTGGAGCAGGGCGGCGACGCAAAGGGGAGCTACGATAAGATCCTTTCCGCCGCGTGGTTCAACTACAGCCACTATAACTGGAGCCGCCTGCTCGCCGCGCAGAACAAGCCGGTATACGAGTATTACTTTACGAAATACAACAAGGGCCTTGCCGCGAACCACGGCGGCGAAATGCCCTACGCCTACGGTAATCTGGACCGCCATGCGTGGCTGTATACGGATGCGGACCGCGCCCTCTCTCAGGCCATGCAGCAGTATTGGGTGAACTTTGTAAAAACAGGCGATCCCAACGGCGAAGGCCTGCCTCGGTGGGAACCCTTCAACACCGCGCCCGACAGGGTGATGGAACTCGGCGATACCGCCGCCATGACCGCCGATCCGTGGCTGGAGATCTACGCGGTGATCGATAAGTATCAGAATGAGTGAGGGGATACGTTTAAATTTCAGTTTGGCGAGATGTTTTTTAATTCGGAATTCGGAATGCGTAATTCGGAATTAAGGAAACACTGACGTGTTTTGATTATATAAAAAAGCTAATTTTATAAAGGAAACTTCAAATCTGGGGCATATAATATCGGGTAAGGGCGAAGCCCTTCCACAATTCCGAATTCCGAATTCCGAATTCCACATTGGACGCTAAATTCCAATTATTCCACAAAAAAAACAGGGCTCTCGCCCTGTTTTAGGTTTTCCGGATATTTTACGCTTTGCCCACCGAGCCGAACAGCTCCATTTTTTCTCTCACGGTGTCTTTGATGGCCTCCACACCGGGGGCGAGCAGCTTTCTGGGGTCGAAGCCCTTGCCCTCGAGGTCCTTGCCCGCCTCGATATACTTGCGGGTGGCTGCGGCGAACGCAAGCTGGCATTCGGTGTTCACGTTGATCTTGCTCACGCCCAGACTGATGGCGGTTCTGATCATGTCCGCCGGAATGCCGGTGCCGCCGTGCAGAACAAGGGGCATCTCGCCGGTCTTTTCCTGGATCTTTTCGAGCACGTCAAAACGCATGCCGGTCCAGTTGGCGGGGTATTTGCCGTGGATGTTGCCGATACCGGCGGCAAGCATATCCACGCCGAGATCGGCGATCATCTTGCACTCGTCGGGGTCCGCGACCTCGCCGCCGCCCACAACGCCGTCTTCCTCGCCGCCGATGGCTCCGACCTCCGCTTCCACGGAGATGCCTCTGGCGTTGGCGTCGGCAATGATCTGTCTGGTCTTGGCGATGTTTTCGTCGATCGGGTAGTGAGAGCCGTCGAACATGATGCTCGAGAAGCCCGCTTCCATGGCCTTGTAGCTGCCCTCGTAGGTGCCGTGGTCCAGATGCAGCGCCACGGGCACGGTGATGCCGAGCGTTTCGATCATGGCCTTTACCATCTCGGTAACGGTGTTGAAGCCGCACATATACTTGCCCGCGCCTTCGGATACGCCCAGGATCACAGGGCTCTTCAGTTCTTCGGCGGTGAGCAGGATCGCCTTGGTCCATTCAAGGTTGTTGATGTTGAACTGACCGACCGCGTATTTGCCGGCCTTTGCCTTTTGCAGCATTTCTTTTGCAGATACTAACATGGATTTTTCCTCCGATTTTATTTTATCATATCAATTATACAGGAAAAAAGCAAAAATGCAACATTTTTTTCATTTTCACACTGCCGGATTTACAAACGGGGAAGAATATGGTATGATGTGTGCAGAAGAGAAAGCGGCAAATAGGAATTTGAAAACGAAAAAGGGGGTGCTTTTATGTTCGGTTTTGCCGTTGCCGATCCGGGCAAGCTGAGCGAAGAGGCGCGCGAGCGTTACCGCGCGGTATACTGCGGCGTGTGCCGCGCCATCGGGCGCGACCGAAAGAAGGCCTGCCGCATCGCGCTTACCTACGATCTCGTGCTGCCGGCGCTGATCTTATCGGACGTTACCGATACGCCGTTTTCCGAAAGCGAGATCCGCTGCGG